>JAUXIR010000164.1 GCA_030620915.1 Geopsychrobacter sp.
CGGATCGTCCTCGACTATGTCACCGATGCCAATGATCGCGCCAAGTTTCAGGAGGATATTAAGATTGCGCGCAGCCTCTACCGTGAGCGGGTGATGACCGAAATGTTTAACGCCTACATGGATGAGCCGCAGGCGATTCGCAAGGACGTGATGAACTACGTCAACATGATCATCGGCATTGATGCCGAGAATCTCGGTCCCGACAAGATGTGGAAATATCGGGACCCGCAAAGCGGTGAACTCAAGGCGCTTAAGATGGATCAGCGCTTTATTCAGAGTGTCGAGGAGCGCCTCGGTCTGAAAACCGACGAACAGCGTGAAACCTTCCGCACTTCGGTGCGCAAAATCTACGGACAGAAGATCTCGCTGGAAGCGGACTATGATTTCATGGACAACCTCGAACTGGTCAAGGCCGTCACCGATGTCCGACTCAAGAGCGATATCGCCGGTGCCGGTTCGCTGGTCGGTGCTCTCGCCAATCGCACCAACGAGGAGAACCAGAAACTCTACGATCGGATGATCGAGACCATGCTCGGTCAGCTCGGCTATTGCCGTACCTGCGCGCAAAAGACGATCGAGTATTTCTGTACCCAGGAGGATGAAGGCTAGCAGTCCCCGACCGGCAGCAGGGAGAACTTATGAACCGCAAGGATCTCTACCAACGTCTGAAGGCCGCGGGCCTGACGGAGCGGCAGCAGCAGAATATTGCTGCCGAGATGGATGATTGCGGCGACCATTCGGTGCCCTTGCCTCTGTCCCGCTTAACCCCTCTGAACGATCCCTATGGCCCCAACGACCTGAGTTGCCTGCAGGATCTGCGGGTCAACTCTTCATCCTTTAATATCCGCACCCTGGATCAGTTGATCGACCGTGACAAGCTGCGTGAGCTCGATGGCTTCCCGCGTAAAATTCGGATCGGCCGAATGGTCCGCCCCGGACGCAACGCCGACGGGAAAGTGGTGGTGGTCCCGACCACCGTTGAAGAGAAGTTTATCCACGATAATCGCTTCGATCAAAAACAAGAGGGGGAAGGGAGTGGCGGCGGCAGCGGTGAAGGTGAAGAGGGTGAGGTGATCGGTGAGCAGCCGGTGCGCCCCGAAGGAGAAGGGGAAGGGACCGGTGCCGGTAAGGGGAAAGGCGCCGATCATGACATGGAATCTAATGCCTACGATCTTGGTCGAATTCTGACCGAGAAGTTTCAGCTGCCGAACCTCAAAGAGAAGGGCAAAAAACGTTCTCTGACGCGCTACACCTATGACCTGACCGACAAGAATCGCGGCTTTGGCCAGGTGCTGGATAAAAAAGCTACCCTGCTGCAGGTCCTGAAAACCACTATCGCGCTGGGAAACCTGAGTCCGAGCGGTGAGATCGATACCACCAAACTGTTGATTGCTCCGCGTGACAAGGTCTATCGGATCCTCTCGCGGGAAAAGGACTTCGAATCTCAGGCGCTGGTTTTCTTTGTGCGCGACTATTCCGGCTCAATGGCCGGTAAGGCCACCGAACTGGTAGTCACCCAACATGTGCTGATCTATAGCTGGCTGCTCTACCAGTATTCCGGTCAGGTCGAGACCCGTTTCATTCTCCACGATACCGAGGCGAAAGAGGTTGAGGATTTCCACAGCTACTACAACTCGCGTGTCGCCGGTGGGACCCAGGTGGCGGCCGCCTACCGGATGGTTAACGAGCTGGTTCAGAAGGATTCGCTCGATCGTGATTACAACATTTACGTCTTTCACGGGACCGATGGTGACGACTGGGACCGTGAAGGGCGTGAGACCATCCCCGAATTGAAAAGGATGCTCAGCTATGCCTCGCGGGTTGGCATCACCATCGCCGAACATTCTTACGCCAGCAGTGGCAATACCGAGGTGCAGGCCTATCTGAAAAAATCGGGTCTGCTCGACCAGGCTCAAGAGCATCTGCGCCTGGACAACATGTCGGAGAATGAAGACGAAGATCGGCTGATCGAAGGGATAAGGCGTTTGATATCGGAATAATAACCAGTTCCATGTTCCACGTTCGTGGTTCGACGTTAACATCGAACACCGAACATGGAACATGGAACATGGAACCGGGTTATCTATGGAATTAATTAGTCAACAGACCAAAAAGATCATGGAAGGCTGTAAGGAGCGTGCCCGCTCGGCCGGCCTGCGTTTCGAGGATGAGACCCTCGAATACGTGGTGACGAACCGTGACCTGCTTGAACTGACTCCCAAAGTCATGATTCCGACCCTTTATGACTACTGGGTCCACGACGTTGAGGTGTTGCGCGAAAAGGGCAAGTACGAGCTTTACCCGAGTAATCCTTACGAGACGGTCATCAATACCCGCCCGGCGATCTCCTTCTATAACGACAATAATCCCGACTGGCTCAATGTGATGATCTTCTATCACGTTCTGGGCCATATCGATTTTTTCCAGAACAATCTCTATTTCCGCCACACCTGGGACTACGATCTGGCGGGACAGGCATTGGCCGATAAACGGCTGATCGCGCGCCTGCGCAGCGAACACGGCCGCTGGGTCGATTACGTGATCGAGTTTGCGCGCGGCATCGATAATCTGGTCGATTTCCACGGAGAGCTTTCAACCCTTCATCGGGCTGAAAACGACTGCAGTCTGCGGCTCGATTTCTTTTTTGATGTTTTTCTACAGCAGCTGCGACCGGTGAGTACCAGTGAGTACATGAAACAGGTCGAGGTGTACAATCAGGCTTGTCGGGAGGTCGGTGAACTGGGGGAGCAGAGTTTCTTTGCTGAAGTGGTGCGTAAGTATCCAGAATTTGAGGCGGCATTCGACAAGCATCAAGGGGAAAAGAAGCGCAAGTCTTCCGACCTGCTCCAGTTTCTGCTCGACCATTCTCCCATGCTGAACAGCGAAGAGAACCTTTGGATGAAATCGGTGCTGCAGATCGTGCGCTCGACTTCGGTCTATTTCCAACCACAGATCCGCAGCAAGATCATGAACGAGGGCTGGGCCAGTTACTGGCATGAAACGCTTTTTATGCAGGATGAGCGCATCCGTGGGCATGAAATCCCCTTCGCCCGGGTCAATGCCGCGGTCACCGCAATGCCGAGGGTGGGCTTAAATCCCTATGCCTTGGGAATGCGGCTCTTTTACTTCATCGAAGAGGCCGCCAATCGCGGTTGTTACACGCACGATTACCGGCGCATAAAGAATATGGAACAGAAGAGTCATTACGATCAAAAGCTCGGCAAGGGGCGCGAGTTTATCTTCGATGTGCGCGAAAATTACAGTGACTTCACCCTGCTCAACAGCTTTGTCGATCAGGACTTTGTTGATCGCAATAAACTGTTTGTTGCCGGACGCCGTCTCAACGAGGAACGGATGACCTGGCAGTATTATGTCAAGAGTCGCCATGTTGATGATTATCGACAGATGCTGTTTGACAGTCTCTACCACCCGCCGAAGATCATTATCGACGAAGAAAAATCGCGTGAGGGAGCGCTCTACCTCAACCACATTATCGAGGGGAAACCACTGGTACAGGAATATATCTCCAATACCATGCTCGGCATCGAATTTCTCTGGGGCGCGCCAGTCTGCCTGGAGACCAGCGAGGCTGAAATTAAGCAGGGGGCAGAAAAGGAAGGGACGCCCGAGACGATCAGTTGGTCGCGGGTGCGCTATCAGATGAAGGAACGCAAGCTGGAACGTACCGTTCTTTAATAGATGGGACAGGGATTATGACCAATATCGACTCGGCACTCAGTCATTTCGATCGCCAGCATGGCGGTCAGGATCCTGGTGCTCCGATCAGTTTTGATGCCTATCTCCAGCGGGTGGTCAGCGACCCCGAAAAGGGGATCCGCAACATCTTTCAAGTATTCCACGATATGGTTGAGCACCTGGTTTCACCCGGTGTTGATGAATATGCAGGTGACCCTGAGTCGATCCACTTCTACGATCATGATACCAGCCGCCTCTTTGTCGAGGGTACGGATTCCCCCTTCTTTGCCGATCGGCTTTTTTCTAATCGCCTGGTGCAGCTGGCCGAGAACTTTCGTCATGGTTCGCTGCAGAACAAAATCTACATCTTTGTCGGTCCTCATGGCTGCGGCAAGAGTACCTTTCTCGATAACCTGCTCGCTAAACTAGAGCAGTATGCCAATTCTAAAGAGGGCTGCACCTATGAAGCCCTGTGGCGACTCGATCGCAAGGTTCTGGCCCGTTTCAGCGAACAGGAGAGCGGAAAATTTTTAAATCGACTCTCCGGTCTGCTGGATGAATATGAGTTCAAGCAGACTGATCTGATAGATGCACAGAAGATGGTGCAGGGCGGCGGTGATTATATTGAGATCCCTTGCCCGAGCCACGATAGCCCCCTGCTGATGATTCCCAAGGAATATCGCCGCGAATTCATCGATGATCTGTTCAAAAATGATCAGGCCAAATGGAAGATTTTCACCGAAAAACAGTACGACTGGCTCTTCAACGAACCCCCCTGCACAATCTGTAACTCAATTTATCAGTCGCTGCTCGAACGATTAAAATCGCCGGCGCAGGTTCTGCAAATGCTCTTTGCCCGACCCTATCGCTTCAATCGTCGCCTTGGCGAGGGGATCAGTGTTTACAACCCTGGCGACCGGATTCTCAAGCAGAATGTCCTCGACAACAGCATGCTGCAGGATCGAATCAACAGTCTGTTGCGCGACAGCAACCAGGTGCATTACCTCTTCTCCAATTTCGCCAAAACGAACAATGGCGTCTATGCCTTGATGGATATTAAAGGCCATAACGTCGACCGCCTGCATGAATTGCACAACATCATCAGCGAGGGGGTGCATAAGGTTGAATATATTGAAGAGAATGTCAATTCGCTCTTTCTGGCGTTGATGAATCCGGAAGATCGGGTCCGGCTTGACGAAGTCCCTTCGTTGATTGATCGCATCGAACTGATCAACATCCCCTATGTCCTCGATCTGCGCACCGAGGTTGAGATCTACCGCAA
>JAUXIR010000014.1 GCA_030620915.1 Geopsychrobacter sp.
CCACGTGGAGGACCACGTGCGCCGTCTGCGCGACGCTGTGCAAGTCAACCGTGAGCTCTTCATCGGCTCGGTACGAGCGTTCCTCGCCGCGATCGAAGCCAAGGAGCCGTACACTCGCGGTCACTCCGAGCGGGTCACACGCTACTCACTCGCGCTGGGTCGTCAGCTGGAACTGCCCGAATCCTCATTCAAAGATCTGGAGCAGGCCGCCATTCTTCATGATATTGGCAAGATCGGCATCGATGACTCATTGCTGCACAAGGTAGACGAACTCTCGCTCAACGACATCGACCGTCTGCGCCAGCACCCCATGATCGGCATGCGCATCTTAGAGCCGATCCAATTCATGACGCGGGTGCGTGAGATCATCGGTCAGCACCATGAGCGCTTTGATGGTCAAGGTTATCCCCTCGGCCTGTCTGGTGAAAAGTTGCTGCTTGAAGCACGGATCCTTGCCGTGGCAGACAGCTATGATGCCATGACCTCAGATCGCCCCTACCGCAAAGCCTTGCCAAAAGAGGTTGCACTCAAGGAACTCGAGCAGCATACCGGCAGCCAATTCGACCCACGAGTGGCCACTGCGTTTATCGAACTAATCAACAGCGGAAGCCTTCCAGGCTAAGCGAGACAAGAGGGCCCATCCATGCCCAGCTTCAAGACCTTTCCCCTGCTCAGGCAACTGCTGCAGCCACTGATTATTCTGTTGCTCGTCCTCGCCGGAGCTTCGGTGCTGGGCTCCAGCTTTTTGCTGCATAACAGCCTGGTCGAGTCGGTTGATCTTCAGCTCGACCATACCCGGCAAATGGTTTATCACGATTTAAAACAACGTGAACTGATGCTCGCCGAACTACTGACCCTCCTCGCTCAAAAGCCAGCGTCTATCGCTACGACAACCCTGGAAAAAGAAGCGCAGACCTATCACCCTCTGCTCGACCTGCACCTTTACGACGCGCGCGATCTCCTCAGTGACCCACTGCGCAAGCTGACCGACTCTGTCAGTCAGAGCCGGACCGCTTTGCGACATATCACCTATGACAGTCGTGAAGACCTCTACTTTCTCACCATAGTCCAACCCGCACCCGCTCCACGTGACGCGCTACTATTGCAGTTCCCTATCGACCAAAAATTATTGAAAAATCTGTCTGATCGCTATCGGTGTGAACTTTCACTCTATTCTGAAGAAGGTCGATTGATGGTCAGCAGCAGCAACATGAACAACCCCGACCCAAAGCTCTCAGATGCGCTCCTGACCCGCATTGCGGTCAGCAACAGTCTCTACACCCCCAAAATAGAAAATGTCGGTTTTCGCAGCATCTATGCCCCCTTGCCGCTTGGTAGCGACGGCATCCTCTACTTATCTGCCAGCAAATCACTCGGAGACCTGAACAGTCTGCTGTTGACCCACAGCTGGAGGCTGCTCCTGACCGTTATCCTGACCCTCGCCATCGGGACAATGGTCTACTATCGCCTGCTGTTACGCACCCTGGTTCCGTTAAAGAATCTACTCGAAACCATCCAGCAAATTGGACGGGGCGACCTCTCCAGTCGTGCCGAAATAGCAACCGATTCCCATCTCCACGAGTTGAGTAGTAGTTTCAACCAGATGCTGGGACAACTCGAGACCCTCTATGAAAATCGACTTGAGACAGAAAAAACATCGGTCCTCAATCAGGAAACCCTGAGATACAGCAATCATCTAAAAAAGAAGAATCTTGAAATTGAAAAAATAAATATTCAACTCAAGGAACAGTATGAAGAGCTATCCGCACTTTTTCTGGTTTCGCGCAGCCTGACATCTGCACTGGACCAGAATCTTCTGTTTGAAAAAGTCTTTAATGTCCTTCGGGATACATTGCACTGCGACCGTATTGTCTTGCTGCTCTACCATCCAGGATCTGAATCATTAGAGGTGACGAAAACCACCGGGCTCGATGCGGGCACCTCTAAAGGGCTGTGCTTTACCCTTGGTGAGGGCATCAGCGGCATGGTCGCCGCGAGCATGAAACCAATCTACAGTACCGATCTCAGTACCGATGGCCGCAACCTCAATTATAAAGGGCAATGGGTTTCTACCGGGAGTCTACTCTCGATGCCATTGGTGCTGCAAAATCGCCTGATCGGGGTGCTAAACATCCATCAGCAACAGAAGGATGCCTTCAGTCCAGTCGCGCAACAAATGGCCCAGGCAATCGCCGACCAGACCGCCATCTCGATTGAAAACTCCAGGCTTTACGAAAAAACACGGACCTTGTCGGCAACCGATGATCTGACCGGCCTTGCCAATCGCCGCCAATTTCAGGATTACCTACAACGGGAATGGGCACAGTCTCGTCGCTATCACAGTCACTTCAGTCTGTTAATGCTTGATATCGACCATTTCAAATCCTACAACGACACCCATGGCCATCTCAAAGGGGATATCGTTCTCAAGAAGGTTGCGGCCCTGTTACTACAGAACACGCGCGGGATCGATCTGGTCGCACGTTTTGGTGGTGAGGAATTTGTGCTCCTGCTGCCAAAAGCAGACAAAGGCGGAAGCCTTGCCGTTGCAAAGAAGCTCTGCCGTTGCATTGAAGCGGAGTATTTCAATGGGATGGAAGAGAGCCAGCCTGAGCAGAAATTGACCGTATCGGTAGGAGCTGCAACCTTCCCGACCGATAGTACGGACGTCTATGAGCTACTGAATCGGGCAGATGAAGCCCTCTATCAAGTAAAACGAAACGGCCGCAATAATGCCATCTCCTGGTCCCGCGAGCTAACCCAGGAGATGGATGTCACTCCACATCAAGGCTGCCTCTCCACGGAATAATTGTTATCTACCTTCATACAGAATCTTCCAACGACTATCTTCATTCACCAGATAGAGCTTCTTCTGCATATCACCACTGAAATTATTTGAACGATATTGTTGTAGAAAAGTCGCAACGACCATATTGCGCGCCTCACTTCCCTGTCGCGGATAGCCGAACAGTGAGATGTCCCGCAGCACAATATCCTGATCTGTTTTCCTGCTCAGCACCCGTGACTTGTACGCTTTCCAACTGGCCAAGTCGTGCTTATCGCTCCAGAAATCTTTGGCATAGGTATCCAGATAATCAGCTAACTCTATATTCTCCCAACGACTTCGCCAATCCTCCAGCACCGACCGGAGTTCGACATTACGCTCTAGCCATTGCCTGCCGGTAATCCACTCAACCTCGCCACTGATCACCACCGGTGTTATTCCCGGCTCAATATATCTGCCAATCCGCAGCAATTCTTCGTTCGTCAGTGCGACACAGCCCTCGGTGTCCCGTGGTGGTCGGCTGTAGAGGCTCTTGTGCGTACCGTGCAACCAGATTCCATGACCGGTTTTTTGCAGATGATGGTCGTATGTGTTGGGATAGTTGACCGGAAAAGCTCCAGAACCATACTTGATCGGCAATTCATCATCGGGAATATGCGCGGTTACGTAATAAACTCCGCTCGGCGTCTTCAGATCACCCTTGCGGTATTTGTTGCCGGGCTCCTGGCCAAGAACAACATAGTAGTCATCGACTAATTGAGGCGGCAAACCGATGCCTGCATTGCGGAAAACGTAGAGTCGATTCGTCGATTTATCCACGAGCAGCGCATATTTTATGCTTGGATCAAGGGCAAGAAATGCGGCGGGAATCTGTTCTCCCTGCAGCAATCTAAGGTAGCCCTTCAAACGAGCGCGCGCCTCGCGGCGCAGATCCTCAACTTGCTCCCCGGCATGCTCAAGATTGAGGTCGGCCAGAATCTCGGTGCCGCCCAACCGTTCAAGCCGTTCAAAACGAGCAACCAGGAGATCGCCATAAACCAGGTGAGCCAATTGAAATTTGGGAGCTTTTTCGGTCAGATCACGCAACATACTGATTGCAGCATCCAAGCGATCGATCTGAAAGAACAACAATGCCTCCAGCAGCTGCGCTTCAAAGTCGCCTGGGTTCAGCAGCAGTCTTTGCTGTAGGCGGTGATAGAGCGCCTGTTGTTGCGCCGGCAGATCCGCCATCGCCTCGTCCGACAAAAGGATCTTCCCCTGCTCAGCAGGACCAACCGCTACACCAACAGGCTGGTTGCGCCACAACGCCCAAACACTCACCACCGTAGCAATCAGCAGCAAGTTAATAACAATTATGACAAACCCGCGTCTCAACATCAGCGCACCCGGCCCAACGACCTTTCTTCGACAATCACCCAAGCCTGAGCATTGCGTCGCAAGACAAAACTCTTTCGAGTCCGATCCTGATAACGGTCACTCCGATAGAGTTGAATGGCTTGAACCGTAGAAGTATCCCCGGTCTGACTCATTAATTCGATCGAATCAAGCTCAACCTCGATAAAGCTCGGAGCCGTCAGCCGCTTGCGCCGTTTCTCCTGCCAGGCCTCATTGGTCAAATTTCCCCCTGGAACATATTCCGCCGCATAGCTCTGCAAATAGGTATCAACGTCCTGAGATGACCAGGCCATAGCCCATTGCTTTAAAAATTGCTGTGGCGCAACACTGACTGACGGATCAGAGTTTGCAGAATCGAGTGGAACACCAGGCTCTGCCGCAACCACCGAAACCACCTGATCCATAGCGCCCATATCCGGAATTGCGGTTTTTTGTGCCCCTTTCTCTACGACTGGTGGAGCCTCGGCCTGAGAGCCTACAAGCGGAGAGATATCTTTCGCCCTGATAATGGTTGCCTGGACAGGTTTCTCTATTTCAGTCTTCGCTGTCATTACGACAGGCTCTACCCCTGAGGGCTTAACGACTTGCGGTGTTTCCGCCTTTTGTGCCTCAAGGGGTATGCTCAGGGCCGGTCCAAGGGCCTGAAGCCTGAGCGATTTCGTCTCGCCCTTTAACTGCAAAGCCTTGCCATAGCTATCACGCGCCATGGCCGCGTAGACCATACCAACATTATGATAAACAGTGAGGTAATCAGGATCGGTTGCCAGGGCTTTTTTGAGCAGCACCCGGGCCTGCTCAAGGTCGCCTTCCGCGGCATATAGAGAAGCCAGATTATTGTAGGGTCTTGGCGAGCTCGACCCCTGTGAAATCAACGCCAGATAGGCTTTTCTGGCTGGACCATACTGACCCGCAGACAACAGGCGATCGGCCGCTGCAAGCTCCTTCGTCACTTCTACAGGTTGCAGATTAGCCGTTGGCGAGGAAGTCGGGACAAGAAGCATGAAATATAGAGCGGCACCGAGCACGGCTCCGGCCACAACACCCAGCAGAAGCATCAGATAGTTAAAATAAGGTGTCCCTCCCCGCGCCCGTTCTGAGTCTGTGACCTCAATCGCTACCGGGAGCTCTTTCATCCGCGCCTGTTCCCGATCGGCCAGAGTCTTTTCGATACGACTGGCCATGTCGACAGCAGCGTTATCATCCGAACGTTCTTCCATCAAAGCCTCTTCCTGTTGTCCATCGATCAAATTCCAGGTGGATATTCGGTTTTAACAATAAAGAGCTTAAAGTCCATGAGCAGGAGGCGGATCATCCATGAACAGACAGCAAATTCAGCTGTTTCGCCCAGACTTCAACTCCTATTCGGCCCGAATGATCCAATAGCCCCCCAATTTAAAGCTGGCGCCGCCATCTCAAAATCTGCAGTTCATTTTATGTGGAAGCCCCTTGAAACACTAGTACCCTGTCCCCCATAATCCTTCGCACCTTGCTGGTTATTTGACGCTCCTGCTGCGTTGTACTTTACAACTGTATAGCTACAGCTATGCAATTGAAAGCACGCCTTGCTGGCACGCCAAATCCCAGCGCAATCTTGCGAACCCTTATGAGATACATGGCACTAGGGAAAAAGTGGAGCCGCAGACAACCCACAGCGTTCATCGATACCACAAATCAAGTTGAAATTCTGGATCGCTTGTCCTGCTGCGCCCTTGCACAGGTTATCGATCACCGAGACAATGATAACCCGACCGGTGCGCTCATCTGCCACCAGCCCGATATCACACAGGTTGGTGCCGCGGACATAGGCAATATTCGGCAGCTGACCTTCAGGAAGAACCCGGACAAATGGTTCGTCGGCATAACGCTTGTGAAAAATATCGAGCAGCTCCGCCGTCGAATAATCGTTGGTTTGTGAAGCATAGATCGTCGACAGGATCCCACGGTCAACGGGAAGCAGATGCGGCGTAAAGCTGACCTGAATCGACTCACCGGCCAGCTGGCTGAGAGTCTGCTCAATTTCGGGAGTGTGACGATGACTGGCGATTCCGTAGGCCTTGAAGCCTTCATTCACCTCGCAATACAGGCTTGCCTCTTTAAGCCCTCGGCCCGCACCGGTGGTACCTGATTTGCTATCGATAATTATCGAATCACAGGCAATCAACTGCCCTTCAAGCAAGGGTGCCAGCCCAAGAGCAACACTGGTCGGATAACATCCCGGGTTGGCAACCAATCGTGCCTTCTTGATCTGTGACCGATAGAGTTCAGGCAGACCGTAAACCGCTTCAGCCAACAATTCCGGGCTGCTGTGGGTCTGATACCAGCTCTCATAGACCTGCCGGTCGCGTAACCGATAATCGGCGGAGAGATCAACAACCTTACAGCCAGCGTTGAGAAAATCGGGGATCACCTCCATCGCACTCTTATGTGGCAATGCGGTGAAAATCAGATCGGCACGCGCAGCGATTGACTCGATATCGACGGCTTCACATACCAGATCAAAATAGCCACCGAGACTCGGGAATACGCGACCGATCGGCATCCCTTCATACTGACGAGAGGTGACGGCTACAACTTCGGCTTGCGGATGCCCGGAAAGCAGCCTGAGCAGTTCAACTCCGGTGTAGCCACTGGCGCCAATGACGGCAACTTTTTCCATGAGCAAACTCCTAAAAAAAGAAAAGGGAAGCCCGACGGGCTTCCCTTTTCTGGATGAAACAGATACCCGGCCAACAGACGGCCCGGGAGTTTAACGCTTCGAGAACTGGAAGCTGGCACGTGCACCTTTACGGCCATACTTCTTACGCTCTACTACGCGGCTATCACGCGTAATAAACCCAGCCTTCTTCAGGGTACCACGCAGATTCGCGTCTGCGAGCAGCAGCGCGCGAGTGATGCCATGCTTGATCGCACCGGCCTGACCCGAAGCACCACCACCACAAACGTTGACAAAAACGTCAAACTTGCCTGCATTATCAGTCACTTCAAACGGCTGGCGAACAACCATCTTCGAGGTCTCACGACCGAAGTATTCGTCAAGCGTACGCTTGTTGACAACAAATTCGCCAGTACCGGGCTTGATCCAGACCCGGGCTACAGACGCTTTTCTTCTACCAGTTGCATAAAACCTTTGATCGGCCATTCGGCTATCTCCTGATCTATCGTCTTAAAGAGCGAGTTCTTTAGGTTGTTGCGCACTGTGCGGATGCTCACTGCCAGCATAAACCTTGAGTTTGCTGAACATCTTACGTCCCAAGGTGTTCTTGGGCAGCATCCCTTTAACAGCGGACTGAATCAGCATTTCCGGCTTTTTTTCCAGCAGATCGCTCGCATTGATCGAACGAATACCGCCGGGAAAACCGGAGTGCCGATAGTACATCTTGGCATCCAGCTTGTTTCCAGTCAGTCTGACCTTATCAGCATTGATGACAACAACAAAATCCCCGGTATCAACACTCGGGGTATAGATTGCCTTATGCTTGCCACGAAGAATACGGGCAATTTCGGTTGCGGCACGGCCGAGAACCTTGTCCTCAAGATCGACCACATACCATGCTCTTTCAATGTCCTGCTCTTTAGCGACTACGGTACTCATCGCGTTCCTCTCCGGTAAACTGTATCTGCTACGGGTTGCGGGGCTCACAAAGCGAAGAATTTAGCTGACTAACCCCATATTGTCAAGACCTTTTTCAGTCCAAATATTCTCATCACAAAGCGAACGAGGTTCGGCTAAAATTCAAAGCAGAGCGAGGAAAAACTGAGGTGTCATCTCTTTTCTCTCTCTTTCCTACAGATTGCATCCGGCTTCGATCTGCTCCTGCTCGTCGAAGAGTGCCGCTGGATATTCGACCTGCCGCAGGCAGAGTCCATGAGCAGGCGCCTTCAGCCGCATTTCATCGGCCATTCCCTGTGCTAGCAGCCGAGAAACATCATTCAGGACCCGTTTCCCGGCCCCGATCTGCACCAGTGTCCCAACCATCATGCGCACCATGTGACGCAAAAAACCGCTCCCCCGGACATCGATATACAACTGTTCGCCATCCTCAAGCAACTCGATCGAATCGATACGCCTTACAGTCGTCTTGGCATTGCAACCCGCAGCGCGAAACGCGCCGAAATCATGCACACCGACAAAAGATTGCGCTGCCCGCCGCATCAGGGAGAGGTCCAGCGGCTTTCGATAATGCCAACTATAACTCTTGAGAATAGGTGAGCGGACCGGCGACAGGAAAATGCTGTAACGATACCATTTCCCCTGGGCACTGAAACGAGCATGAAACCGATCAGAAACCGGCCTGACATCGCAAACCGCGATATCCCGCGGCAATCGGTCATTCACTCCATGGAGATAGGCGCTCAGCGGCAGAGGATGCGCAATGGTAAAATGCGCCACCATCCCACGCGCATGGACACCCGCATCGGTTCTTCCGGAGGAATAGACCACCACCGGCTCGCCGCAAACCTCGGTGAGGGCCTCCTCAACCCGCTGTTGAATGCTGATGCCGTTCTTCTGGCGCTGCCAACCGACATAGGCACCGCCGTCATATTCGATCCAGAGCGCGATAACGGCCATCTACAAACTCCAGCACATGGCGATAAAAAACAGACCCAGCACAAAACAGATTGAATCGTTGCGCTGCCAGCGGAACTCGGTGGGTTTTGCGCTCAGCGGATTCTCGCCGCGGCTGATATCTTGCGCGAGAGAATCGGCCTGTTCAACCACAACCAGAACCGCATCACCGACCAAGCGGCTCAACCGCTGCAGACGTTCGGAAATCCCCTGCCTCTCATGCCGCCGCCCCTTTTCTATCAACGGGGCCCCTTGCTGAAAAACCTGAGGTAAAAAGTGCAGAACCATAACCAACAAACCACCCGCTTCAGAAACCGGCAGGCCCAAACGACCCAAGGGACTGAGTAATTTCGACATGCCCCAGGCCACCGCCTCAGACTCGGTAAAAAGGGCAAAACAGAGGGTAAAGAAGAGCGCCAGCAGCAACTGCAGGTCAACCATCAGGCCGCGCAACAGTCCATCATAGGAGAGCATGCGCAGACCAAAAAGGGTACGTCCAGGGGTCAGGAAAAGATGCAGCAGCAAGGTAAAAAGGAGTAACCAGCGCAGGTACGCAAGGCGCCGCACAAATTGTTTGATGATCGACGGGTGCCAGGCCAGAAATCCTGCGGCTAAAAGGCCAACATAAAGCAGCACGCCAAAACCGGATGCCGAGAAGATTGTCATCACCAGCAACAGCAACAACAGCAATTTCAGCCGCGGATCGAGACGAGACAACAAGCGGTCCCTAAAATGAATGCTATCGGTTTCCGACAACAGACCAGTCATACCTGACCTCAACGGCCCCAAGGGGCCACTATCCGATCCGCGTCGCCAACATCTCAG
The DNA here is from genome assembly GCA_030620915.1 of Geopsychrobacter sp. GTDB lineage: Bacteria > Desulfobacterota > Desulfuromonadia > Desulfuromonadales > Geopsychrobacteraceae > Geopsychrobacter. The sequence continues at coordinate 9,573 of JAUXIR010000014.1, forward strand.
CCAGGCGAACTGTATTTCCGGCAGCGCAACGGCCGACATTATCAGCCGCATACCAGAGATCAAAGATCGTTGTGGGTTCTGCCGGCGACGCACAGAGTCGCACCAGCATCTCCTCTTCACCGACAGCGTCGATCAGTGCCGGCAGATCGTGTTCCTGCAGGTCAAGGGCTTCGGCAGCGCCGAGGACGGACTTGACCCGTTCAACGCTCACCGAGGAGGAGAACTCGACGCGCACAAAGGCCCCCTCACCATAGAAAAGCGGCAGCTGCAGACGATTGATCCGGATATCGAGATCCGCAAGATCAAGAACCCTGCACAATTCGGCCGCCAGAGTTTTCTCATCAGCAGTGCCCGCCGAAGGCAGACAGTTAAATGCCAATTGCGCTGAAAAAACCTGATTTACGACCGGCCGACCGTTGAGTAATTCACCGGCCTGCTTCTGCAGCTCAGCCAGGCCCTTACGGCCATAGGCTGAAGCCGGGGAAACAGTAGTCACCAAAACGCTACGCAACTCGCCTGCCTGGCGTAAGGCACCAAGCAACAGGGCAAGCTGGACCGTCAAGCTGGCCGGGGTACTGATCATTGCGCCACTCAGTTGCTCAGTATTCACCCCCGCAACCAACAGATTGGCGGTAGCCTCCAGGCGACTGGCGGCGGACAGATCAATACAGATGGCCCCAGCTGCCGAAGCGATTGGACACCAGTCGCGGCTGATTTCAGCGGGTGTCGCAAAAATCGCCAGGTCGATCCCCTCAAAGCTGTCCGCGCTTAAGAGACCAACCAACAGGGATTCGCCGCCAAAATCGATAAATTCACCGTCGGAATCCGCTGAGGCAAAAAGACGCAGCTCCCCAACCGGGAAGCTGCGCTTAATAAACTGCTCAAGAATTTGCTCTCCAATAACGCCGGTAGCACCGACGAGGGCAATCTTCATAATTCTAAATCCTGTTGTAAGTGAAACCGAACGCTTGTGTGCAACTCCTGCTACCGACTCAGAGATTGGCGACGATGGCGTCACCCATTTCTACGGTATTGACCTTCTTCTCACCGGTTAGATTCTGGAAAATATCACCGGTGCGGTAACCATCCTCCAAGACCTTTTCGACCGCCTGCTCAATCGCATCGGCAGCGTCAGCCAGGTTAAAGGAGTGGCGCAGCATCATCGAGGTCGAAAGGATCTGCGCAATCGGATTAGCAATCCCCTGCCCGGCGATATCCGGCGCACTGCCGCCTGAGGGCTCGTACATGCCGAAGGAGCCTTCGGCCAGCGAGGCGCTCGGTAACATTCCGAGGCTGCCGGTCAGCATCGCCGCTTCATCCGAAAGGATATCCCCGAAGAGATTACCACACAGAATCACATCGAACTGCTTGGGCCACTTGACCAACTGCATCGCGGCGTTATCGACATACATGTGGGTCAGCTCGACATCGGGATATTCCTTGGAGACCTGCTCAACCACCTCGCGCCAGAGCACCGAGGTCGAAAGGACATTGGCCTTATCGATAGAGACCACCCGCTTCTCACGCTTGCGCGCAGTCTCAAAAGCAACCCTGGCGATCCGCACGATCTCGCTCTCACGATAGAGCATGGTATCGAAGCCTTTACGCTCACCGTTCTCGACCTCAATCCCCTTGGGCTGCGAGAAGTAGATACCACCGGTCAACTCACGTACCACCAGCAGGTCGAACCCACCCTCAATCACCGATTCCTTGAGACTCGAAGCACCAGTCAAGGCGGGAAAGATGATTGCCGGGCGCAGGTTACAGAAAAGTCCGAAGATCTTGCGCAGCGGCAGCAAAGCACCCCTTTCCGGTTGCTCATCGGGCGGCAAGGTTTCCCACTTGGGACCACCGACACTGCCGAACAAAATCGCCTCTGAAGCCTTGCAGATTTCAATAGTGGTTTCGGGCAACGCCTTATTTTCACGCTCGATGGCAATACCACCGACGTTCGCCTCGGTCCGCTCGAACTTGAGATCAAATTTCAGTTCTACCGCATCCAAAACCTTGAGCGCCTCGGCCATCACCTCGGGGCCGATGCCATCACCGGGCAGGATCGCAATCTTGTGGGTTGCCGCCATAACAGTCACTCTCTTTCATCATTGAAATCAAAAAAAATCAGTCTAATCAAACAAAAAACCCCCTTGAAACCGGGAGTTGGAGCGGCACAACTATAGAAAGCAGGCTGAAAATTGTCAATCCATTTCTCCGTAAAGCCGTTGAGCATATCTCCTGTACAGCAACAGCTGTCACTGATAGGATGCTGAGCGCTTTATTCTATATGTCAAACAGGAGGATACCTTGAAGATACTGCTCATCACTATTGCGACGTTGTTAATTGCAATCCCGGCTGTGGCCTTTATGGCCGAGGGCGAAGGCTGTGGCACCGGAAGCTGCATCGACTGCCATGCCCTGTCCAAGACTGAAGCCAATGAAGCCCTCAAGCAGATCGAGGGTGAGGTTGTCGGTGTCAGCCCGGCCGAGGTTCCCGGCCTGTGGCGGGTCGACATGAAGATGAACGGTAAAACCTGGCCGCTCTATCTCGACTATTCAAAATCATACCTGATCTCAGGCAACATCATTCAACTCGCCAGCCGCAAGAACCTGACCGAAAGCCACTACCGCGAGCTCAACCCGGTCGACGTTTCAACCATCCCGCTCGACGACGCCCTGCTCTTTGGCGACCCACTGGCCAAAACCAAGGTGATCGTCTTTACCGATCCCCATTGCCCCTACTGCAGCAAACTGCATCAGGAGCTCAAAAAAGCCCTCGAGACCCGGCCCGATATCGCCTGGCTGATCAAACTGATGCCGATCAAGAAAGACTCGCGTGAAGCGGTGGAAACAATCCTCTGCGAAAAATCCCTTGAGCTACTCGACGCCGCCTTTGCCGGCCAA
>JAUXIR010000343.1 GCA_030620915.1 Geopsychrobacter sp.
CTCCTGACTGCTACGCACAGACAGAGGAAACATATCTATCCTCCTCCCCAGCATTCATCAAGGGAGTGACATGATTTCAGAGCTATTGGAGATGATCGACAGCCTGCCAGAAGACCTCTTCTTCTACCTCGAAGACGGAGCGCTCAAAAACAAGCTGGTCGAGGCCTATATGGAGAGGGAGGACGCTCATGCCGAGATCCGCGAATTCGAGCTCAACGCATCGCTGCGGCTAAGGCGGGAAGCAGGCTCCGCCCCGGCATTCGACTGTCGGTTGGAGGCGAACGATTTCCAGTACCGGATCATCTTGGCGGCCGGGGATTTTGAGGTCGACGAGATCACCGAACTGGTTGACCTGCTGAAACCGCAGTGTCCGATCACGCTCAGGAAAGAATCAAAACCCGCCAGGAACATCATCAGGAAGAAAAAGAGCAGCGAACTGCTCAATATCTCCGCAGCGACCAAAGCCCTTGCTCTCTCCCGGCGGGCTCTGAAGAGACTGATTCCCTGCAGCGCAACAAGGATAGTCGAGGAAGACGGCGATAAGACAATCAAGGAATACTACTGGGATCAGGTGCTGATCGGCAGGTTCGCAAGCCTATGGCTAAAGCATCAAGCGGGACGCGGCTATAACCGTGAGGATCTAAGCTTCATCGCCCAAAGCTGCTGTGACGGCGACCGGCGTTGGGCTCACGACTGCATCGTCGGATTTCTGAACCAGCGCAAGCTTTACGAAAGCGACTCCCGGGAGTAGTTTCAAGCCCCCCTCATCCGGCCTGCGGCCACCTACTCCGTCCGCTTCTCGGTATCAATGAGGACCTCTTTCAGCCGCTTGAGGGTCTCTTCAAGCATCTGGTTGTCCTGAACCAGAGCATCCTGCTCTTTCTTACAGTTGGCGAGATCCTTGTCACTCTGACAGAGGGCAAGCTGCTGATCTTTCTTCTCCAGCTGGGCCTGCAGCTGGCGTTGCTGCTTGACCATATCGATGATGGCCGCGGCTTTGATCCGCCATTCTCCTTGCGGATATTGCTGCGGTAGCCGTTTCAGGGTTGTCAGCTCGCCGGATGCGATGTACTGGTCCAGACCCTGCGCAAAGAGCTCGGCTTCGTTGGCCGCAGCCATGTTGAACATGGGCAGGCTGCAGCCGGTCAACGAGAGGCACATCAAAAGCAAAAAGAACCAACGGCTTAGTGCAAGGGTCATGAGAGTTGCTTTCTGCGGTCGATGAGATAGTTGCTGTTTTTGAGTTGTTTCAGATGCCCTTTCATTCTCGCACAGTTGTTGCTGATCTCCAAGATGGAAGGGTTCGTCAGATTTTCGGAGAGGGTGATGGCGATCGACATGGTCAGTAGCGGAAATGAGCGCTTGATGCCATGCCGGTCGGTACCCACAATGAACCCCGCCTTGAGATCCTTCTTGGTGTAAAGCTCGGGGACGCGGCTGTCGAAGGTGCTGATGATCGCTTTGGCCAACTGCTCGCCCCGTTGCGGGTCGGTCAGAACCACATAATCATCCCCGCCGATATGACCGACCAGATCGTCTTCGCCCCCCTGCAGCTCGACAACCTCCTGCAACAACTTGGCGACCATATTGATGGCGTCGCGTCCATGCTTGTAGCCATAGTGGTCGCCGTAAGCCTTGAAATTGTCGAGGTCTATGTAGAGATGAGCGAAGGGGATTTCTTGCGCGATGCGTTCCTCCAACTGGCGGTCAATCGTCAGGTTTCCGGGCAGGCGGGTCAGAGGGTTGGCATCCAGGTTCAGTTGTTCAAATTCCATGAGCTTACGCGCCATACTGGCAAAGTCCTCGGCAAGTTGGCCGAATTCGTCATTGCTGCGGATATCGATCTGGGTCTCGAAGCTGCCGGCCGCAATCTCCCGTGTGGCTTTTTGCAGCGCCTTGACCGAGCGATGAATGCTGACGATTACGGTGACGGCGGCAGGGGCCGAGAGGAGGATACCGATGAGGGTAATCATCAGGGCCACCCGGTAAGCCTTGTTGCTCTGCAATGACAGCTCGAGCAGGTCTTTATCCAGGGAAGTCTGGTGTTGGACCCTGAGGTCGGCAAGATCTTTAAGCAGTTGACTGCGGAGCGGTGAGGTCGTGGTGGTGGCTATTGTCGCAGCCTGATCCCAGTCTTCTTCGGCAAAGACCTGAGCAAGCTGTCGGGCCTGGACCTGGTATTCCTCAACGGCTGCAGGCAGGGTCGTGAAATAGTCGGGCAGAGAGGAGGTCTTGATGTCGGAGAGAATGATTTCAAGGCCTGCGGCGCGGGGCTCAAGCAATGCCAGCAACTGTGCATCGCGCATGATGACAAGCTGCTGTTCCAGGTTTTCCTGGCCCAGCAAGTTCTGGCGGACATCGCGCAGCAAGGTGAAGGCTCGGAACTGACCACCGACCAGCTGCTCGGTGCGGCTGTTATGGTCATGCAGACTGACCAGGGCATAACCGACAGCCAGCAGGCTGAAGGTGATGAGCACCAGATAACCAAGGGCCACTTTGCTTGTTACGGTAAAATAAGATCTCATCTCTACTCCTGTTCGGGGTGGAGGCTTAGTGCGATTGCTGTTATGGACAATATTTATCATATTCTGCCTGGGGTGGTAAGCTGCATATCTTCAAAAATCGGGATTGAAACAATGATGGAAAGCACTTAAAAAAAACCATGCATGAAGACTTCCGACAGATAATCCGGCAGGCGACCGGTGCCACTGCCATTGAGTTAATCGAGGTGATTCAGGAGCTGTGGAGCGGCTACGGCGCTATCCTGCGCTACCGCTTGCGCGGCAC
>JAUXIR010000307.1 GCA_030620915.1 Geopsychrobacter sp.
GGCAGTTTCGGTGGTTCTCTGGCAGATGACCCGGCTCCGCAACTAGGCGCAACGGTGGTCAAAGAGCTCCTCAGCAGAACCGGGGTCGCGGATGAAAAGGTCGGCCAGTTTATCGCCGGTCATGTGCTTCAGGGTGGTGCCGGACAGGCACCGGCGCGGCAGGCGATGCGTGCCGCCGGTCTGCCGGATGAAATTCCGGCCCTGGCGATCAACAAGGTCTGTGGCAGCGGACTCAAGGCGATCATGCTCGGTGCCGATTCGATCCGGCTCGGTGATGATGAACTGGTTATCGCCGGCGGCAAGGAAAATATGTCTTTATCGCCCTATTGCCTGCCGAAAGCGCGCTATGGCATGCGCATGGGCAATACCGAAGCGATCGATCTGCTGATTCACGATGCCCTGCGTGATCCCGATACCGGACGCCACATGGGTGAAGTCACCGAGGTGGTGGTCGCCGAACAGGAGATCAGCCGCGAGGCACAGGACGAATATGCCATCAGCTCCTATCAGCGCGCCCAGGCCGCAGCGGCAAATGGTTTTCTCGCCAGGGAGATCGTGCCGGTGGTCAAATCGAGTCGCAAGGGAGATGTCACTGTCGACGCCGACGAGGAGCCGTCACGGGTCAATTTCGACAAGTTCACCGGTCTGCGTCCTGTGTTCAAAAAGGACGGCACCCTGACCGCCGGCAATGCCTCGACGATCAACGATGGCGCCGCATTCGTGCTGCTGGCCAGCGCCGCCGCCGTGGAAAAGTACGGCCTGAAAGCCAGAGCAAAATTGGTGGCCTACGCCACCAACAGCCTGCATCCCGATCAGTTCCCGGTTGCACCGGTCGGCGCGATTGAGCGGGTCTGCGAAAAAGCGGGACTCACCCTTGAGCAGATCGATCTGTTCGAGATCAACGAGGCCTTCGCTGCGGTCACCCTGATGGCGATAAAGAACCTCAAGCTCGATCGCGACAAGGTCAATATCAACGGTGGAGCCTGCGCCATCGGTCACCCGGTCGGTGCCAGCGGTGCCCGCCTGGTTGCCACCCTGCTGAACGGCCTGGAGCAGACCGGTGGGCGCTATGGTCTGGCGACCCTCTGTATCGGCGGCGGCGAAGCCGTCTCGGCAATTATCGAGCGGGTTTGAAATCCAGGGAGAACCTTAACGTCAGAGGCGCCGAGCAGGAGAGAATAGAGCGTAAACCTATGAAGTCTAAGACTTTGTCTGTTTTCGCCGACTCTCCAGGCTCTGCGTCTCAGCCTTAAAATGTTTTTGCTCCAAATTGGCAGGCTAATCAGACAGTCCAGTGGGCACTGCCCACCCTACAATTTTTGAATATTTCAGGAGGATGGCATACATGGCAATCAATAGAATCATGGTTATCGGCGCCGGACAGATGGGCGGCGGCATCGCCCAGGTTGCAGCCGAAGCCGGGCTGCAGGTGGTGCTCAACGATATCGACAAGGGAGTCATCGACCAGCGCTTGGCCTTTATCGGCGGCCTGCTCGACAAGAAAGTTGCCAAGGAGCGGATCAGTGCAGATGAGAAGCAGGCGATCCTCGCCCGACTGATCCCCTCCACCGATCTCAAGGACGCAGCCGACGTCGATTTCATCGTCGAGGCGGCGACCGAGAAGATGGCGCTCAAGGAGAAGATCTTCCGCAGCCTCGATGAGGTCGCAAGGCCCGGGGTGATCCTCGCCAGCAACACCTCCTCGCTGCCGATCACCGAACTCGCAGCCGTGACCGGAAGACCCGAACTGGTCATCGGCATGCACTTCATGAACCCGGTGCCGGTGATGAAACTGGTCGAAGTGATTCGTGGCATTGCCACCAGCGATGCGACCTATGCGGCGGTCAAGGAGCTTTCCGAGAAGATGGGCAAGGTGCCGGTCGAGGTTAACGACTATCCCGGCTTCATCGCCAACCGGCTACTGATGCCGATGATCAACGAGGCGATCTACTGTATCTACGAAGGGGTTGCCGACGCCGAGTCGATCGACACGGTGATGAAGCTCGGCATGGCCCATCCCATGGGACCACTGGCCCTGGCCGACTTTATCGGCCTGGATACCTGCCTGGCGATCATGGAAGTGCTCTATGAAGGCTTCGCCGACAGCAAGTACCGCCCCTGTCCACTGCTACGCAAGATGGTCAAGGCCGGTTGGCTCGGCAAGAAGAGCGGTAAGGGCTTTTTCGACTATAGCGGATAATATGAGGAGGAGAGCATGGCTTACAAAAACATCCTGGTCCATCTCGACCAGACGTTCCGCAGTGCAGCCCGCTTTGATCTCGCTCTCGATCTTGCGAAGCGTCAGCAAGCCTGCCTGAGCGCCTTCTATGCGACCTCGATGCCCTACCTGTTTCAGGGCGCCGAGAAACGCCTGCGCGATCAGGTGCAGGCCGATTGCGCAAAACTGGCAGACCAGGCGGGAGTCGAATTCGCCTGGGTGGCCGAAGTCGAAGACATGTCACACCCGCCCCTTTCGGCGCGCCTGAATTATCAATCCTTCTTCGCCGATCTGACCCTGATCGGTCAACCGGGTGCGGATGCCGGTCCACCGCCTGCACCGCCCAGAGATCTACCGGAAAAAATGATCCTGACCTCCGGCCGGCCGGTACTGACCGTCCCCTTTGCCGGGAATTTTCAGCGGATCGGGTCGCGGGTGATGGTTGCCTGGCGCTCGGGTCGGGCCTCGGCGCGAGCCGTTTATGATGCATTGCCGATCCTGGCGCAGGCCGAGACGGTCATTCTGCTCAGTTTCGCTATCAACAAGGCCGATCGACAACAGTCAGAGACGACCCTTAAAAACCTCGCCCGTTTTTTGGCGCAGCATGGAATCAAGGCCGAAACCGAGGTACGGCTGATCAGCGGCATCGGCTTCGGCGATGCCCTGCTCAACCGCGTAGCCGAAGAAGGGATCGACCTGCTGGTTGCCGGCGGAGCGCTCCCATCGGCCCCGGCACCGATGGCCGGTCAGTTGCTCAAAGAGATGACGGTGCCGGTGCTGATGTCCAGCTGATAAGAAACATACTTATATTAGATACAGGGGAAAACTCATGACATTCGAAAATCTACTTTACGACTGCAGCGACGGGATTGCGACCGTTACCCTCAACCGACCCAAGGCGCTCAATGCATTGAATCGGGCAACCCTCA
>JAUXIR010000018.1 GCA_030620915.1 Geopsychrobacter sp.
GATCTGCCTTGTCGAGTGAGCTGCCGACTTCCTGCCCGAGCAGGGCACCGGCCAGGGTGCCGATGGCTACGGCAACCAATTGGCCATGACCTTGGCCGACCTGCGCGCCGAGCAGGGCACCGGCCCCCGCTCCGAGAAGGGTCCCGGCCTGCTGCTTCGGTCCGGGGTTCGAGGCACAGCCGGCAAGCATCAGAGTGAAAATCGTGAAGATGATATATAGTTTCTTCATGTGCAAACTCCTGTACGAAGATCCTCCTGCAGTTGTCAAACAGGCATCAATACATTCATTCAGTGCAAGCCGCAACTGCCGTGATGGCAGTCCGTGCTGGGAAACAGGTGGCGAAGACGGGCAAGGGTGGCATAGCCGAGGTCGGCACCCTGGCGGACTCCCGGCAAGCTGACCGCCTGTCCGAGCAGGCTGTAGAGGGGTGATTCGGGCAAGGCGCTCCAGATACGGGCAAAAGCGGCCACTCCGGTATAGAACTGGCCCGCTGAATCGCGCACGTGTAGTTCCCGCGTGAACTCAGCTAAACTGCGGTCATGGTCGGTGGCAATGAAGCCGGGGGCGCTGATATCGATAAACTGCAGTCGGTCTGCAGATTCACGACGCTGGTAGACCTGCATTTCACGGCTGCAGACCCTGCAGCTGCCATCGTAGAAGATCTGAAGCGGAAATTTCGAACTGCTTGCCATGGCGACCTCCTTTTCCTGTCATCATAACAGAGGCCTGCCTTTGCTGCAGGGGTGACTCCCTCTTCCCCCCCCTCGCATTCGTTACCCATCCATCAGCAAGATGGCGTCAGCGACTTCGCTCAAACTTTTGCGTTAATCCATCGCCAGTTTCTGCATACGGCGACAGGCTTCATATAACAGGACAAATCCCCAGGGCTGAACAACAGAGTCAATGAGGTGCGGCTTTTTTATCCACGCAGGTTGGCATCCAGCTTATTGCTGGAGTAGGATGGGCGCTTCATTTCGTGATTATGTTCCTATTCTTATTGTTACCCTCCGGCGATAGGAAAGCGATGCCCGATTCAACCTTTACCACCCTGCATATTCGCTACTTCTGCGCCTTGCTGCTGCTATTGTCACTGAGTGCCTGTGCTGCTCCGCTGACTTCTCCGCCGGCCGCCCCAACTCCACATCGTCCTTCCGTTGTCAACGACCCGATTGCCGGTTTGATTAATGACGCACCAGCGGGCCTAGCTGCTTCTGCCGAAAATTTATCCCCACTCGAAAAGATGGGCTTCAGCATCCAGATTGGTGCTTTTGCGCAGGTTGAAAATGCCGCCCGACTCGAAGGTTTTCTCGATGCCAAGGGGGTTGATGCCTACTATTTTCGTGATCCGGCAGGGCTCTTCAAAGTGCGATTCGGTAATCATCCAAACTATGCCGATGCACGGGCACAGGCTGAAACACTGCAGCGACAGGGGGTAATCGAACGCTACTTTATTGTTATTCCGGAAAGCTATAGCGCGTCACAAATCAAGCGCAGCGGACAGGGAAGTTTGCGTGATGAACTGGTCAATTCTGCACGTCATTTTATCGGTGTGCCCTACCTTTGGGGAGGAGAGACAAGCAAGGGGTTTGATTGCAGCGGTCTGACCCTGGTTTGTTACCGGATAAACGGGCTGAATCTGCCGCGAAATTCGAGGTCACAATTCCGCAAGGGGCGTCGAGTGGCAAAAGCCCAATTACAGAAAGGGGATCTGGTCTTTTTTGCCACCCAGGGTGGAAGCCGGGTGACCCACGTCGGAATCTACATTGGTCAGGGGCGTTTTATTCATGCCCCACGGACGGGCAAAACGGTGCGGGTCGCGGACCTCTCCGCGAAATATTGGTCAAATTTCTATGTGGGTGGCCGCAGCTACCTGTAGGTATTTTGCCAGCAAGCTTAATCTACTCAAATAAGAGTTGACCCGGTTGTCCGGCAGCCGTAAGATATTAAATCTGATATATATTAATTCAAATAGGAATTGACCCATGGCGCTCCCCTTTCTGGGTGACCGAAAACTCTTCGAACAACTCCCTCAGGCGGCCTTGCTGCTCGATCTGCAGGGGCAGGTGTTGGCAGCGAATACGCAGGCCTGTCGCTTACTGGCGACTGATGAGAAGGGTTTGCTTGGTCGTCATGCCGATGAGGCGACCGGATTTTCGGTGCTGGCAGAGAGCTGCCCGCTCGAAGAGGTGATTCAGCACGGAAGAGGTTTGCACCACCTCGAAATTGAAGGCCGGAGCGAGGGTCTGCCGTTGGTGGTTGAATTAACCCCGCTGCTTGGGGATGACGGCCAATGCGTGGCGCTGCTGGAATCATTTCGCGAGGCGCCGGTGATCCATGAAATGTCGGCCCGCTTGCAGCGTAAGCAGGCGAGCCTACAGGTTGAGATGGACCGTTCGCGCGCCCTGGTCGATTCCATCGCTGACGGCATCTATACCGTTGATACCTCCATGCGGATCACGGCCTTCTCCCGCAGCCTGGAACGGATGACCGGCTATGCCGAAGAAGAAGTTCTGGGCGCGCGCTGCCGCGATGTGTTGCAGACCAATGTCTGCGATACCGACTGTCCTCTGCGCTGGACCCTGGAGAACGAAAAGCCGATCCAGAACTGTCGCGTCTCCCTGGCCAGTCGCACCGGGGAAGGGATCTCGGCTTTCATCTCATCCGACCTGTTACGCGACGCCGAAGGTCAAATTTGCGGTTGTATCGGGATTGTGCGTGATCGTTCCGAGGTCGAAAAACTGAAGCAGCGCCTGGGCGACAGCCTCTCCTTCAGTGATTTTGTCGGCAAGAGTAAGTCGATGGTCGAACTCTTCGAACGAGCCGACAATGTGGCTGCTACCAATGCCACGGTATTGATTCAGGGCGAGAGCGGCACGGGAAAAGAGATCATGGCACGGGCGATCCATTACCGTTCAGCACGCCGCACACATCCCTTTATCCGGGTTAACTGTGCCGCGCTGACCGACAGCCTGCTTGAAAGTGAACTCTTCGGCCACGACCGGGGGGCTTTTACCGGTGCGATCAGAGACAAGCCGGGGCGTTTCGAACTGGCCGATGGCGGCACCCTTTTTCTTGACGAGATCGGTGATACCTCGGTCGCCCTGCAAGCCAAACTGTTGCGCGCCCTGCAGGAGCGTGAGTTTGAGCGAGTCGGCGGGGTCAAGACGATCAAGACCGATGTCCGTGTGATCGCCGCATCCAATAAGGACCTGCGCCACGAGGTTGCCGCAGGCCGTTTCCGCGAGGACCTCTATTACCGCCTCTGTGTCGTCCCCTTGCATCTGCCGCCCTTGCGTGAGCGCAAGGAGGATATTCCCCTGCTAACGGAGGCTTTCATCGAAAAGTTTAATGCGCGGGAGGAACGAATCGGCGAGGTTTCAACCCGAGCCATGGCCCTGATGATGGGATACGATTGGCCGGGGAATGTTCGTGAACTCGAAAATGCGATTGAGCACGCCTATGTCACCAGCACCACCGGACGCGTCGAAAGATGCTTTCTGCCCACGGTGCTGCAGGGCCGAGTCATAGGGCCTGGCAGCCTGGAAGATGGGTCTGCCGGGGAGGGATCTGAGGAGTTGCTGCAGGTGTTGGAGCGCTGTCGCTGGCAAAAAAGCGCCGCTGCGCAGGAACTGGGGATCAGTCGCACCACCCTGTGGCGCCGGATGAAGGATTCGGGTCTGATTTAATCGGAAAACATAAATCCCTGATTTACCTAACAAAAGCGAAATCAAAGGAGTTGGCGAAGCCATGTTTGAAAACCATCAACGTCAGGATCTGTATCGTTTTTTTGCCCGAATTTTCAGCTATCCCGATGGTTCATTGATCGAGGATCTCTCGACAGAGCTTGCGGCGACGGCTGACCTGCTGTCGGTAAGCGTACCTCAGCTGAACCCTTCTCCTGACTTAGTCGAGCTTCAGGTTGCTTATACCGAGCTCTTCATCAGTCGGCTTGGTGGTGTGCCGGCCCCTCCCTATGGCTCGGTCTATCTCGAAGAAGCGGGGCAGTTGATGGGGCAAACGACGCAGTGTGTTTTGCGTGCCTACGAAGGGGAGGGTTTGAATCACGAAGTGGGGGGCGAGCCGCCCGATTTCATAGCGACAGAGATGGAGTTTCTCTATTTTCTGGTCGGGCAGGAGATCGATGCGCTGTCAGGCAATGATCTGGAGCTCGCACGTGCCGCCCGCCAGAAGCAGATAGACTTCTGCCACACCCTGCTGCAGCCCTGGATCAAGCAGTTTTCCCTGCGCGTCCTGCAGACCGAGAGCGCCGCCGAACCTTACCGCTGGTCGGCTGAGATGTTGATTGAGTTCTGCCGTCACGAGGAAGAGCTGTACGGAGTGGACTGACCGTTCATCTGGTTCGCTGGTTGCTGAAGCCGCGGGCGCCTGAGATTTCTTCTCAGGCGCCTTTTTCTATGCTTTTTCTGCAGATATTCCCCCCCTCCGCAATGAGACCGCCCCAAGGCCTGCAACAATACGTTTCACGAAACCAAATGTTTCATCTGGCTAAAACCTTCGCCTAATAACCGTATCGGCAGAGATTTCCCTCATTTTGGAAATAAACATTAGAAACATTCTGTTTCGTTTTTTAAAACAAGAACCTCCCCTATTCTGGGCACAATGCGATAAACACAGGACTTAACCTGAAATATTCAAGTTGGCATATATCGTGATAGTACTATATTGAAAGATTTCGATATTGCGTAAACCATATTCATTCTCTGGTGGCCCGCTAGCCAATTCTTGCAGGCAAATATTGCATTAATGGCGAGACAATGATATTAACGGCTGCGAATGTTGATTCGCTCATTTGCGGCACAAACATCCTAAATGTAAAGAAGGAGCAGAAAATGAAATTGATGAAGGTTCTGATCGTGATGATGCTGGTGGTATTTGCCTCTACGGCGGTGCTGGCTTCAGAAGGTGGTAATTCGCGTAAGGGAAAATACCTCTACAAGAAAAGTTGCAAGACCTGCCATGTTGAAGGCGCTGAAGGCAGCGAGCTGACTCCGCTGTCGAAGACCCAGAAGCAGTGGGACCGTTTCTTTGAGAAGAACAAGCATAAGAAAAGTCCTGATGCCTGGAGCAAGTTCTCCGACAAGGACATCAAGGACGTCAATCAGTTCCTGTTTGACCACGCCGTTGACTCTGATCAGCCTGAAACCTGCGGTTGAGCAGAGATTTTAACTCTTTTTATCTGGAGGTATTAAAGATGCAAAAGTTTTTGACCCTGTTGATGGTTTTGCTGCTGTTGGCTCCTGCCACGGTCATGGCAGCGACTGTCGACGACCTGCAAGAACAGCTCGATGAGCTCAATGATCGTCTTTCGCAAGCCGAGCGTCATGTCGCTACCGACCGGATCAGCTGGTACGGTGACCTGCGGGTCAAGGCCGACACCGTCCACTACCAGGATCTGACCTACAATCCCGGCATCAAGGTTGATTTCGATGACTTTGCCGCCAAGGCATTTAACCCGGCCTCCGGCTTCACCACCCAGTTGACCGACGCGGGCGGCAACCCCTTGACTTTTGCTACCCCTGCGGGCAGTCAGGCCGAGTCTCTTGCGGGCATGTTTGCAAGTATGGACCCCAGCGGCTTAAGCCTTGGCAACCAACTTTCTCCCTTGACCAGCATGTTGCTCCAGCCCCAGAACGCCCAGTTGTTGGGTAACCTCTTGGCGGGCGGACCGTCCGCCCTTATGACCGGCGTGACCCCGATGCCTTTTGCAGCCGGTCCGTCAACTGGCGACCTCAACAACGACATCCTCTACACCACCCGTCTGCGTCTGGGCATGAAGGCCAAGGTGTACGATAACGTCAACTTCTCCGGCCGTCTCAACATGTACAAGAACTGGGGTGATTCCACCGGCGTCAAGGTATTCGACTCCTGGAACTCCTTCACCATGGACGGCACCAACTCCGGCAATACCAGTGGTGACTTCCTCCGTGTCGAGCGTGCCTACTTCGACTGGAAGAATATCGCCGACAGCAACTTCTATCTGTCGATCGGCCGTCGTCCCTCGACCTACGGCCCACCCACCCAGTTTCGCGAGAACGAGAAACGCGGCGGCACCCCCAGCGGTCATCTGGTCAACTTCAACTTCGACGGCGTCACCATCGGCTATAAGCTCGGCGAGATCACCGGCGTCGAAGGCCAGGTTGTGCGCTTCTGTTACGGTCAAGGCTTCGAGTCCGAGTTCGGCAACGGCGAGCTCTTTAACACGATTGACACCGAAGACGTACACTTGGGCGGCTTTAACATCGACGCCATCAACGACGGCACCAACTTTCTGCAGTTCACCCTGTTTCGGGCCCAGGACGTCACTGACGGCTTCAAGGGCTTAATGGGTTTCCCGAATCAGTTCGCTCCGGTGTTCGCCCCGACCCTGAACGAGGACCTGCAGAAATTCCCGACCTTCAACTTCGTGACCCGTGTTCAGCCTAGCACCAACATCGGTCACATTAACCTTGGCGGCGTTGGCTTCATCCGCGAAGAGGAGAACGGCATCAACTGGTTCGCCTCCTTCGGTTGGACTCAGGCCGATCCCAATGGCAAGGCCGGCATGTTCGGCGGTCTCCTTTCCGATGCCGTCTTTGAGGCAAATTTGAATGAGGCCGGTGACGAAATCATCATGGCTGCTGCACGCGCTGATAGCACAAAAAAGCGCGACGGTTACTCGGCCTATGTTGGTATTCAGATTCCTGCCCCTATGGGTAAGTTCGGTCTCGAGTACAACTACGGTTCTCAGTACTGGACCCCATTCACTCAGGCGCAGGACGATATCGTCGGCAGCAAACTGGCCACCCGTGGTCATGTCGGCGAGGCTTACTACATCGTACAGGTCAACCCCAAGATGTTCATCAAGCTGGGTGGCCTCTACTATGACTACGAGTACACCAACAGTGGCTCCCCAGTCGGCGCCCCTCAAAAGGTTGAGGACGTGATTGCCGGGACTGCATTCTCCATGCTGCCCGTAATCGACACCGTATGGAACGCCAATGCGTCTCTGACGGTTAAGTTTTAATAGAATAATTCGGGGAGGGAGGAGTTCGCTCCTCTCTCCCTACTTTTTGCTTCTCAACATTCAAGTATCTATATTGTTGGGTTAATAGTTGAGCCGGTTATTTGTGTTTAAGATTAACCGGCAAGTCGAAAGAGGAGTCTGACGTGGCACGACTGATCGATAAAAAACTGAGTCGTCGGCGTTTTCTGGGTACCTCAAGTTGTGCTCTGGCTGTAGCAACAGTCGGTTCACAGACCACGGTACTCAAGGCGCTGGCCAGCTCTGGCAAGGTCACAACGTCGCAGGGTGCAGGGACTAAGGATGTCTTTACCTCCTGCGGCATGTGTGTCAACAAGTGTGGAGTTATCGCCCGGGTTCGTGACGGTCGCATCCACAAGCTGGATCCGAACCCCGAATTCATCAAGAGTCGCGGCATGCTCTGCGCGCGCGGCAACGCCGGGGTTAAGGTCATCTATGATGCGGATCGTTTGAAGTACCCCCTGATCCGCGTCGGAAAGCGCGGTGAGGGTAAATGGCGCCGCGCCAGCTGGGACGAGGCACTCGACCTGGTGGCGAAGAATATGAACGAGATCGCCGAAAAGTATACCCGCGCCGGGGTGATGTTCGCCTCGACCGAGGGAACCTTTCAGGAGCATTTTTTCCTGCAGATGGCCGAGTGTTATGGTTCGCCGAATACAGTGCGCCACCCAAGCCTCTGCCTGACCTCCAATATTCAGGGCTTCGGTGCAACCTACGGCACCAACCCGACGCCCGATGTGCTGAATGCCGATTACATCATCATGTCGGGATCCAACCGCAGCGAGGCGCTGATCACCCCCGATTCGATCGATCAGCTCAAGGGTGACGGCGGACGCCGCAAGCTGGTCTATCTCGACCCGCGTTTCACCAAGACGGCGGCCAAGGCTAACGAATGGTACCCGATCAAGCCGGGCACCGATATGGCGTTTATCCTGGCGATGATCAACGTAATCGTCGGCGAAGGCCTTTCCGCTAAGGAGTTCGTCGAGGAGAGGACCGTCGGCTTCGACAAGCTCGTGCCCCACGTCAAGCCCTACACCCCGGAGTGGGCGGCCAAGGAATGCGAAATTCCGGCAGCAGATATCCGCCGGATCGCGCGTGAGTTTGCTGCGGCGGCGCCCAAGGCGGTCTACTATCAGGGCCGTCGTTCCTCCTTCTTCGACAATGATACCCAGATGCGCCGGGCGATGGCGATCTTGAACGCGATCATCGGCAACTGGGATACCGAAGGCGGGATGGTACCGAACAGCAAGATCAAGCTGGCCAAGCATGACTACCTGGCCCCCTGGTACGATGATGTCCCCGAGCGTCTCGACAAAGGCAGTGCGGTCTTTCTGTCGGAGAAGGACGGTTCCTGGGCCAACTTCCGTGATCGGGTGTTGGAGGCCAAGCCCTATCCGGTCAAGGGGATGATGATCTACAAGCAGAACGTGCTGGTGTCGGTCCCCAACCGCGCCAAGACCCTCAAGATGATGGATCAGATGGATTTCATCTGCACCATCGATATCGCCATGAGCGACACCGCCTGGTATTCAGACGTGGTGCTGCCTGAGGCGACCTATCTCGAGCGCCAGGATCCCCTCGAGTCATTGGCCGGGATCCTGCCGGTGGTTGCCTTCCGTCAGCCCTGCGTAGAGGCGATGTTCGAAAGCAAGCCGAACCTCTGGATCATGCAGAATCTGGCCAAGCGCCTCGGGTCCGAGGTTGCCGAAACCTTCGATTTCACTATGGATGAGCATATCCATCATCAGGTGAGCAAGAACCCCCGGATCCTGAAGGATCTCAAGACTAAAGGGGTGCACTACATGAAGGTTCTGCCGACCTACGGCCTGACCACTGGCAAGCGCCTCAAGACCAAAACCGGCAAGATCGAGATCTATTCGGCAAATTATGCCAAGAAGGGTCTCGACCCGCTACCGGTTTATACCCGGCATGAGGATGTGCCGGCAAACAAGTTCCGTCTGCTGGTCGGGCGCAGCGCTTTCTTCACCCATGGAACCACGGCTAACAACGCCTACCTGCATGACATCATGCCGGAGAATACCCTGTGGCTGAACACCCTGTCGGCAAAAAAGATGGGCCTCCGTCACGGGCAGATGGTCAAGGTTAAGAGCAAGGTCGGAGAAGGGACCCTCAAGCTTGAGGTCACTGAAAAGATTCGCCCCGACTGTGTCTATATGGCGCACGGCTTCGGAGTTATCTCCAAGGGACAGTCGTTGATCTTCGGCCGTGGGGCCAGCGATGCTGCCTTGATTGAGGAGAAGGTCGAGCCGATTTCCGGCAATATCGCCATGCACCAGACCTTCGTAGAGATCAGCCCCGCCTAAGGGGTCAGCTGTTAAGGAGTGGAAAAGATGAAAAATAAACGCTTCGCCATGGTCCTCGACACCCGGCGGTGCATCGACTGCAAGGCCTGTACGGTGGCCTGCAAGGCAGAAAACGATGTCCCTCTGGGGCCCGAGAACTATCGCAACTGGGTGGGTGAGGAAAAGTTACGTGGTAAATATCCGAACCTCGGACAGAGCAATACCCCCTGTCAGTGTCAGCACTGCGGCAATCCGCCCTGTGCTCACGTTTGCCCGACCAAAGCCACCGAGGTCAACTCGGACGGTATCGTACACGTCGTGGCCGACAAGTGTATCGGCTGCAAGTACTGCATGACCGCCTGCCCCTACAATGCTCGTTATTACAACGAGGAGACCGAGGCGGTCGACAAGTGCACCTTCTGCACCCAGCGTATCTACGCCGGGCGCCTGCCGGCCTGTGTTGAAACCTGTCCGACCAAGGTCCGGGTTTTTGGTGATCTTAACGATCCGAACAGCGAAGTTTCCAAGCTTCTGACCAAGTACCCCTCGCGGGTCCTTAAGGAATCTCAGGGAACCAAGCCGTATCTGATCTACATAATTTAGGAGAGGATCCATGACTCTGTTAAAACATCGTCCAAGCTTCAAACTCTGGGTAGGGGTGCTCGCCATCGGCGTGGTCATCGGTATCGCCGGTGCCCTTAATGTGCTGCTCAATGGGCACTCCGCAGTCTACAACGTCACGCGCGAAATCCCCTGGGGCATCCTGATTGCGACCTACGTCTTTCTGGTGGTCTCAAGCACCGGGCTCTGCCTGGTCTCGAGTCTCGGCCACGTTTTCGGGATTGAGAAATTCGATTTTATCGGCAAGCGCGCCATCATCCTGGCGATACTGACCCTGCTCTGCGGCTTCGGTGCCATCGGCATGGAGTTGACCCATCCGATCCGCATGGGGCTCTACACGATCCTCAGCCCTAATTTCTCCTCGCCGATCTGGTGGATGGGCACCCTCTACGGCCTCTATCTGGTGCTGCTCTGTGCGGAGCTCTTCTTCCTGATGAAGGGAATGCACAAGGGTGCGTTCGCCATGGGCATGATCGGTTTTATTGCCGCGATCACCGCTCACTCCAATCTGGGCGCGGTCTTCGGTCTGCTTGAGGCCCGCCCCTACTGGCATGGCTCGTTCCTGCCGATCTATTTCATCGTCTCGGCACTGGTTTCAGGAGGCGCGATCGTCAGTATGATCGTTTACTTCAACCACAAGACGACTGGGGAGCCGATGCCGCAGAAGTACGAGGATTTCATGGGCACCCTCGGCAAGCTGCAGGCACTCTTTCTGCTGATTCTGGTCTTCTTTGTGGTATGGAAGATTATTCCCGGACTCTACGGTCATCCGCCCGAGAAATATGAAGCGACAGTCGCAGTTTTGTCCGGACCCCTGGCATTCAACTTCTGGTTCTTTGAGGTGATGCTCGGCCTGGCCATTCCGGTCATCCTGCTGCTGAACAAGAAGACCCGTACCCCCTATGGGGTGATGATGGCCGGGCTCTCGTCAACCGTCGGGATCTTCTTCATGCGTTACGACCTGGTAATTGCCGGTCAATTGGTCAGCATGCGCGAAGGGACTGCCGATCTGGTGGGCGGTCTGTTGCAGTACAGCCCCTCGGTAACCGAAATCGCGATTGTGATTGGTGCCATCAGTACCTGTCTGTTGTTGTACACCATCGCCGAACGGTTACTGCCGCTTGAAAGCGATCATTAGGGTACCATCGGACAGGCTCGCCCAGGCGACCTGCCCTTACCTCCTTGGCCGGCCTTCGGGCCGGTCTTTTTTTAAGTTGCCTGGCGTCACAACTGAGATTGCCTGCATTTTTTAGATAGATTATGCTTAGGAAAAAGGAGAATGCATTATGGATCTGCTTTGGTTGCTCGGTATTATCGTTGGTTGGATTGTGTTGAACCGCTGGGTTTTGCCCCGCATGGGGGTTCAAACCTGAATGTCTGCCTCCTGTAGTCCTCCCGTGCGGAAGACCGATGAAGATACGCCTGAAAATCCCGAATAAATAAAAAGCGGGCCCGTTTAAGACAGGCCCGCTTTTTTAAATTGGTGCGTCACTTATGCCTACGCCATGGCACTCTTTTCACTTAGCGCAGGCCGGTTCCGCAACGGGGACAGGTCAGTATGATATTGGCCGAAATCTTGTCGCCGCAGGTCGGACAGTTAAACCAATGCCTGCATGAGCGGCACTGCTGTTCGGAAAGGCCCTGCTTCTTCTTACACTTGGGACAACGGCGATACTCCTTGCGTTGGCCCAGGTAATCCTCAAAGAAGAGCCCACAACGCGGACAGTCTTCAGCGTCAGGTCTGGTAATGTCCGTCTCACAGCCGTGCAGTGGGCACTTAAAAACCGTTTTACAGCTTGAACACCAGTATTTGCCTTTAAGTACAGCCTTACAACTCGGACATGTTTTTTCCGGCATCACTCACTCCCTCTTTCACAACCTAAAATCCCAGTCGACTCGGCAGCGCC
>JAUXIR010000081.1 GCA_030620915.1 Geopsychrobacter sp.
AGAATCAGGCTGAGTGAACCCTAAGGATGCCAAAGCCCGCTGAAAACAATCGCGTCAGCCTAGAGTCCCTCGACGATTACTCGCCGGAGAAAACTCGTGCGGCACTTATCCGGCTGCTGGAACCGCTGGGTGGCATGGGGCACTTCGTTAAGCCCGGCCAGAAGGTTTTGCTGAAACCGAACCTGCTGGCCGCAAAGCCTGCAGAAAAGGCGGTTACCACCCACCCTGAAATTGTTCGTTCAGTCGCCCGGCTGGTGCAAGATGTTGGCGGCATCGTCTATCTCGGCGATTCTCCCGGAATCGGCAGCGCCGAAACTGTCGCACGCAAGTGTGGGATCATGGCCGTCGTCGAACAACTCGGCATCCACTTCACCCCCTTCGAAACATCGGTCAAGATCCATCCGCACGGACGCACATTCCAAGAGCTCGAAGTCGCCGGCGAACTGCTTGACGCTGATGTCGTCATCAATCTGCCAAAGCTTAAGACCCACCAGATGATGGGCCTGACCTGTGCGGTAAAGAACATGTTCGGCGCGGTGGTCGGACTGCGCAAACCCCGCCTTCACCTGCAGGCGGGTAGTGACAAGGCGCTCTTTGCCCTGATGCTGCTTGAGCTCTGCGAACAACTCAGGCCGGCGCTATCGATTGTTGATGCGGTCGTGGGCATGGAGGGGGACGGTCCCGGCAGCGGTGACCCGGTAGCGATCGGTGCGCTTCTAGCGGGCACTAACCCGCTGGCAATCGATGCGGTTGCGACCGAACTGGTCGGGATGAAGCCACATCAATCCTGGATCCAGAAAAGAGCGATTGAAACCAAACGGAGTGGTGCACTGCTGGATGACGTGGAGCTGCTCGGGGACAGGCTGGAAAAACTGCGCCTCAGCGATTTCAGAACCGCCAAAAGCACCGACATCAACGGGCGTATGCCGGACTTCATACAGCGTCTGCTCAAACAAGCCCTGACCGCAAGACCGGTCCCCGATCACAACATCTGCACCTGCTGCGAAATCTGCGTGAAGCACTGTCCGCCAGAGGCAATGGTCATCACAAAGCAGCGGCTTAAAATCGATTACAAAAGATGTATCCGTTGTTTCTGCTGTCAGGAACTCTGCCCACTGGGGGCTCTGGCGACAAGACAGGGGGTTCTGCTCAGATTGGCCCAACAGCTCAAACGCTAATCAGGCCTTGAGGGCCGCCGCACAGTGAGGGCAGCCGTCTTTTTCCGGATCCAAAACCATCTCTTCGCGCAGATACCTGATCGCATCATTCAACCGCCCGACGGTTCCACCAAATCCGGTCTGGAAACGACGCACCATCTGTTCGTCTTCAAAGCTCAGAATCGAAGGGTGGCAACAGGGAGCGGCGACACTGCCGAGCAGAAAATAAGAGTTCTGGGCCGCATGCAGCTTGCCGGTCAGGTAGTCGGCGGTAAATGCCATCATGATATTTTCACCATAGAGAAGGTGTGCCGAAATTCCACAATGCGGGCAACAGGCCTGCCGCTGTTCGCCATGCTTGCCCGTTAGCGTATAGAGCAGATGCTGCGTTGGCGCGCGAGTGCAAATCAAACATTCGCCCTGCCGACCCTCCGGGAAGCTCTTCATGTCGCCTGCCGGCCCAGGCGAAACAGCCCGCGGCACGGCCCCCCCATGGATCCGCTTCAGCAGGCCTTTCTCTTCAAGCAGGACAAGGTCGCGATGAATCGTCATCTTTGAGACCTGAAACTCCGCTGCCAAATCAGCCACCTGAAGGTTTCCTGCTGCCTGCAGCTGCGCCAGGATCATCTCCCGTCTATCACTAGAAGTCATCTGTCCCCGTTATTCACGTTCATTTGTTAGCAAAAAACACACACGAAATGTTGCGTACCGGACCAACCGCTGTTAGATTATTATCAAACCATGACCACAAAGGTCATAAATTGTTCTAACAATAACATTACTTGTGTTCTTTTCCCACAAGCCCAGCAAAGAGGTCAACAATTCATTTCTTGTTTACGCTGATTTAAGCATTCAGGCGCCGAACAGGATCTAACAAAACATGAACGGGAGGGAACCATGTTACATTTTCATCGGCAGCTCGTTCCAGCGATATTCCTTATCTCCCTACTAGCCAGCCCCTTCGCTCCCCTGCCCGACAACCTGGGCAGTCCACACACATTTCATTTACAAATTAATTTTTCCTGGCGGGTTGAACAACCTTTTGCCGCACCGGTTCTCTCCATAAGGAAAGGGCAGGACGACGATGTCATCCTGCCCTTTCTTGCGATAAATTGGTACAGAGATCGATCTCAGCGGACCTGAACGACTTCCTTGACCGCCGGAAGCTGCTCCATCAGGGTCTTTTCGATGCCCATCTTCAAGGTCATGGTCGACATCGGGCAGGAGCCACAGGCGCCGGTAAGACGCACGCTCACGACGCCATCATCGGACACGTCAACCAATTCAACATCACCGCCATCAGCCTGCAGCGCGGGGCGAACCTGATTTAAAACTTCTTGAACCTGTGCTTTCATCTGGGATTTCCTCTCGAAATAGCGGTAATAAAACCTTCTTGGTTACGATTATAACCTTAACAGCGAAAACCCGGCAAGCTAAGATTTCACATGTCGGGCAGCAAACCGATGGCACTGATCGGCCGCGCACAGAGCAGATCGGGCTTGCCCAGCCCCTTCCCCTGCAACAATACCTTAAAAGTCTCGCCCATCCCGCCATCAGGCAGGATCAAGCTTTTCAAAGTCATCCGCAGGGCCTGCGCACGTTTCGGATCGGATTCAAGTGTCTGCAGTCGGATCAACTCCTCCAGAAAACCGAGCCCCATCAAGAAGCGATACTGCTCACCAAAATAAAGGGTCTCAAAGCCCTGCTCGCCGGCAATTTTTTCCAACAGGGTAAAGTTGACATGGGCGGTCATATCCTGGCAGCCGATATACTGATAGGGGTTATCACTCGACTGGTGACGATGATAACAGAGCAGGGTTCCGGCTCGCCGCCAGGGTGCCAACAGCTCTGTGGCCGGATAACCGTAATCGATGGTCAGCACCGCGCCACGCTCTATTTTCTGGCTAACCTGTTCGATCCAATCGAGAGAGGCCAGATTCACCTCGGCACGGTTCCCTTCGACAAGGGGCTGTTGCGACAGCTCAAAATAATCGATGATTCGTGGATCGGTCAGTGGTCCCAGCTCTTCGACAAAGACACCATCGACACAATTGACCATGACCTCCAGCAGCTCTCCATCTCTCTTCTCAACCAGATGAACCGGAAAAGCATCAACCAGTTCGTTACTCAGAAAGCAGCCGCTAAAAGTCTTGAGTTCCGAGAATTCACACCAGGAGATCCGGCCAGCATCGACATGGACGGACAACCTTTGGCGCTGTCGGTTGCGGTGATCGGGGCTCAACTCAACAATCCGGTACTCAAGCTGGGCATAAAGTTCAGGGGCTTCATCGACCAAGGCATCGAGCAGGTCGAGGCAGAGGTAACCTTCGCCCGCGCCCTGCTCTACCAGCGTGAAGGGACCCTCGCCCATCAGTTGCCAGAGTTGAATGACCTGTCGCGCAATCAGCCTGCCGAACAGGGAATGAACGCTTGAAGAGGTAAAAAAGTCCCCCTGTTTGCCGATCCGGGTCCGGGACGAGGTGTAATAACCATGCTGCGGATGATAGAGACAAAGCTCCATATAACGCGCGAAGCTGATCGGGCCCTGCTGTTCGATCAGGCGGATAATCTCGGCTTTCAGCTCGGTCGATTCTTCGAATTCGATGTCATTCATTTTTAATTGCACCTTAGGCACCATGTGATTGAAAATTGCACGCCGCGAAACAGCTCTTTTGCTCAGACCGGAATCAGGGAGCCCCGCTCAAAACCGGAAGCCGATACAGCTTCGACCAAGCCTCTATCCCGCCTCTCAGGTCATAGACTTCAGCATAGCCCTTACGCACGAGGTACTCCGCAACCTGAGAGCTACGTGCTCCGACCGCACAATAGATCAGCAACGGACGATCGGTCGGGACCTCACCAATCCGGGCCAGAAATTTGTCAATCGGAATCAAGTGCGCCCCCGCCAAACGAACCTGAAAATATTCCGGTGGGGTCCTGACATCCAGCAGGTAGATTTCGGAATTTTCCTTCAGCATTTTCTGTGCAGTCCGCGAATCCACATTTTGCGCGACGGCAGCCTGGGCCGCTGAGAACATTGAACCGATCAGCAGCAGGGCAAGACCAATCTTTTTCATCGAATCAAAACTCCTGTTCAAAAGCATTTCGCGCCATCATATTCAACTCGCTTTATATTTTCCACCCCCTATCTTACACCACGGGCTGCAACGCTTGAATTGAAGAAGAAATCATGCCATCATGTCGTGCTAAAATACACAGATCCTGAACCTGTAAAACAGAAACGAATAATGATGAAGATTGATCGAAGCTTAGCCCTGGAGATGGCCAGAATCACCGAAGCAGCAGCCGTAGAGTCTGGTCGCTGGGTTGGTCGAGGCAACAAGATTGCTGCCGACGATGCAGCCACCACTGCCATGCGTGACACCTTGAACCGTATGGATATCGACGGCACAGTCGTCATCGGTGAAGGGGAGATGGACGAAGCCCCGATGCTCTACATCGGTGAGCAGCTTGGTCAGGGAGGGCTGAAGGTCGACATCGCGGTCGATCCTCTCGAAGGGACCAACATCTGTGCCAACGGCTCAAACGGTGCCATCACGACCATTGCCATGGCGCCGACCGGGGGGTTTCTCCACGCGCCGGATATGTACATGGATAAAATCATCACCGGCCCGGCCGGGCACGGGGCGGTCGATATCAACAAGAGTGCGGGTGAAAACGCCCTGCTGCTTGCACGGGCCAAGGGCTGTGATGTCCAGGATCTAACCGTCGTACTGCTCAACCGTCCGCGGCATAAAAAAGCAATTGATGATCTTCGAGAGGTCGGGGCACGAATTCTGCTGATCGAAGACGGCGATGTCGCCCCTGCGGTTGCTACCGGGATCGAAGACAGCGGCATCGACATGGTGATGGGCATCGGCGGAGCCCCCGAAGGGGTCCTGACCGCAGCGGCGGTCCGCTGCTTCGGCGGATTCATGCAGGGCCGGCTTATCTTCACCTGCGACGAAGAACGGGACCGTGCCCGCAGCATGGGCATCGATGCCCTTGATCGCACCTACCAGGCCGAGGAGATGGCGCAGGGCGAAGTTTTCTTTGCCGCAACCGGCGTCACCAACGGAGATCTGGTGCGAGGGGTTCGCTATTTTGCCGGTGGTGCGCGTACCCACACCGTGGTCATGCGTTCAGCAAGCCGCACGATCCGTTTTATTGAAACCCTGCATTATTTCGATTATAAACCAGGCTACACAAAGTAAACCCAAAGCTGCGCAACATTACATTCAAGCTGTTATTGGTGCATTTGACACAACAACCCTGACCGGCAACTAGGGTCAGGCAGACTGGAGAAGAGAAAGATGGCGATCATCACGGTTTCCCGCGAGATGGGTAGCGGCGGCATCCCTATCGTTCAAAAAGCAGCCGAGACACTCGGATACCGACTCATCGACGGCGAAATGATTGAGACCATAGCGCCGGAGTATGGCCTGACTCGCGAAGTTCTAACCCAGATAGACGAAAAGCCTCCAGCATTCATCGACCACCTCGATCGCCAGATCGAGCTGGGCATGAATCGCATCCAGCTGATTGTTCTGGAGCAGGCGCTGCAAGGCGACGTTGTAATCTACGGACGCGGCGGGCAGGACCTGCTGGAAGGGATCGACAATGTCTTTCGGGTGCGGGTCATCGCCCCATTCGAGCTGCGGGTTGAACGCTGGGCCGAGCGCGAATGGATCGATCCTGACTTGGCCTACAGCCTGGTGCGCAAAAATGACCAGCAGCGCGCCGGATTCATAAAGTACTACTATGACCGCGATTGGGATAATCCCATCGACTACGATCTCGTCATCAATACCGCCAAGCTGAGCGAGGAGACGGCAGTTCGACAGATTGTCGCCGGAGTTAAAGACGAAAATCTGCTGCAGATGAAAAAACAGTCGAAGGAGCGGCTGCGTGATCTGATCATCCAGAAAAAAATCCAGATCGCCCGGCATGCCGATGATCGCATCGAGGACCTGACCTTCCAAATCGGTGTCGAGAAGGGCCATGTCACCATGGAAGGCCACGTTTACAGTGAAGCGGAGAAGCTTGCAGCCATCGACGATGCGAAGTCGATCGAAGGAGTGACCGGAGTCACCGCTAACCTCAAGGTTGTTGGCTATCGTTCGGTGCCGCGAGACCACTGATATTTGCTGACGGCCATCAGTCCGACTCTGCAGGCCGAGGCACAGGAGAAATTCAAAATGGCAGGACACAGTAAATGGGCGAACATCAAACACCGCAAGGGCGCGCAGGATGCCAAGCGAGGTAAGATTTTCACCAAACTGATTAAAGAGATTACGATTTCAGCCAAAATCGGCGGCGGCGATCTTGAGGCCAACTCTCGCTTGCGTCTGGCAGTCGACAAGGCCAAGCAGGGCAACATGCCGAAAGATAATATTGAGCGCGCGATCAAAAAGGGGACCGGCGATCTCGACGGAGTTGTCTACGAAGAGGGTATCTTTGAGGGCTACGGTCCCGGCGGTGTCGCGGTTATCGTCGAATTCATGACCGATAACCGGGTCCGCACCGTCGCCGATGTGCGTCACGCCTTCAACAAATATGGCGGAAGCCT
>JAUXIR010000200.1 GCA_030620915.1 Geopsychrobacter sp.
AGGCGATATCGGCGGTTTCGGCGTCGCGGACCTCACCGACCAGGATCACGTCCGGGTCCTGACGCAGGGTCGCGCGCAGCACCGCGGCGAATCCAAGACCGGTCGCTTCCTTGACGTAGGTCTGGCTGACATCGGCAAGAAAATATTCCACCGGATCCTCAATCGTCTGAAAATTGCGTGACTGCTGCAACATGCGGAGCAACAACGAATAGAGGAAGGTGGTTTTGCCGCTGCCGGTCGGGCCGGTGGCGATCAGAATTCCCTGTGGCTGGCCAACCAGACGTTCGACCAGTTCCAGGTCATGCGGAAGCATCCCCAGCTCAGCCAATTCAAGGACACTGGCATGGCGATCAAGCAAACGCATGACCACCTTTTCACCGCTGATCGTCGGCAGACAACTGACCCGCACATCGATCTCACTCGCACCACATACTACCGCCATCCGCCCGTCCTGCGGCTTGCGCCGCTCGGAAATGTCGAGACGCGACAGGATCTTGATCCGTGAGACCACCGCGGCATGCAGCCCACCCGGCAGGCTGCCACCATCTTCGAGCAGACCGTCGATACGCAAGCGGATACGACTAATCTTCCCCTTCGGCTCGATATGGATATCGCTGGCCTGACGCTTAATCGCTCGCGCCAGCAGTTGGTCAATCAGGCCAACGGCCGAACTCTCATCGACCAGCTGCGACTCACCAGCCTCAGCAGCGATCTGTAACTGCCGGCCTCCCGGCTCGATCTGCAACTGCCGCCCGGATCGCGCATCGAGCAGCATCCGAATCGACGACAGGGACGCGGCATAGGGCTCGATCCGGTAACCGCTGATCGCTTCGATCTGATCACACAAAGGCAGGTTAGATGGGTCGACCATCGCCAGGTGCAGGCTGCGCCCTTCGAGCTTGACCGGCCAGATCAAACCGTGTCGACAGAGATCAAGTGAAAGCAGATCGACCAGTTCGCTCTCAAGCGAAAGCTGTCCGGCTTCGACCCGCTTGATCTGCAACTGCCGGCAGAAACAATCGACAATGGTCTCTTCGCCGGCAAACTCGAGCCGCTGCAGGGTTTCGACAAACTGCTCGCCCTGCTGAATTTGATCCTGAGCGGCACGGATACTATCGATCGGCAACAGCTCGGCCCGCGCCAACAGATTGCCTAGAGCGCGTCGATTATCACCGACAATCGCCGCACTGTCGCGTAACCGCTGCAGCTGGCCGAGGGTCGCTTGACGCAGGCGCCGATTCTCTTCCTGAAGTTGGAATTGACGCAACGCCAGCCTGACGGTCAAGCGCAGGTCGTCGTCATTCCAGGGTTTGGTGATGAACTTAAAGACCCCGGTCTCTTCGACCACCTGCATGATCGCCTTCGGGTCGGCTTGACCGGTCAGCATAATACGGATCGTCTGTGGCCAGCGCTGACTGACCTCCTGCAGCAGAGCCGCTCCGCTGCACCCCGGCATGCGGTGATCGCTGATCAGCAGTTCAACCGAGCCACGCTCAAGGATCTCAAGGGCGTCGTGGGCATTGGCGGCCGTCAACAGATGATAGTCTTCATCGCTAAATACCCGCCGCAGCGCCTTGAGTACGGAAGGTTCATCATCGACCAGTAGCACGGTCACAGGCTCATCGAGCCCATCCAGGCACGGGATAGTGATGGTATTGTCGTGCATCACTCCTCCAAATGCAGGTCGATCCTGCACCCTAGAAACAGATGATCGTTATTTCTCCTGACTATCGATTAGCACCGTAATCTCACGCTCGAAGGGATCGATCATGAAACAACGATTGATCGCATCTATCCCGAATTCGTCGAAGATGGTGCCCTTTTTCAACAGCAGCACCCCGGTGCCGCTGTGAAGATCATGCCGCAGCTGCATACCGACTACGAGCTCCTTGGGCGACACCTTGCGTTCGACCACCTCGGCCGTAAATTCGAGGTGACTGAATAGCGCCTTGGCGGTAGCATGGAACACCTTTTCGAGGGTGGGATCGAGACGCGTTCCCCATTCCTGCGCCATCTCCTTGAGCGCCTCATCCAGGGCTTCAGCTTCGGCAAAATGATGCAGCTTGGCTTCGAAGCAGTTGGCCACCGCGATCAGCCGCGCGCCGAGCGGAATCGCCTCTTTGGCAAGCCCGTCAGGAAAACCACTACCATCAAAGTTTTCGTGATGATGGCGGATCAGCAGGCCAAGATCACGCAGCTCAAGCACCGGGTCGATCGCGGCCTGACCACGGATCACATGTCGCTGGTATTCAATCAATTCGGCCTCATCCAACAAGCCTTCATCCTTACTCAGCAGTTCATCGGTCATGCCGATCTTGCCAATATCGTGCAGCAAGGCAGCCGACCGATAGCTGCGCACATCTTCAGCGGACAGCCCCATTTCTCTCGCCATTGCGGCAACCAGTTCGGCAGTGTTGCGTGAATGACCAGGGACCTTGCGGTCCCGCATCTCGATCAAACCTGACAGGGCCTCAATTGTTTCAGAAAAGCTGGAACGCAGTTGCTTATTCTTCTCGGCCAGCGAATCGCTTTTTTCCCTGATTTGCGAGGTCTGATCAAGCACCCGCTGCTTGAGGCGAGCATTCCAGTCCTGCAGCTCGGCATTTTGCCTGGTGACCAGCGCATTAAGCCGTTTATTCTCCCTGACCAGCCGAAAGTGATCTGCGGCCTCGGCGATGGCCGTCAGCAACTCATCGTCCTGCCAGGGTTTGGTCAGGTAACGGTAGACCGCGCCCTGATTGATCGCGGCGATCGAGGCTTCGATGTCGGCGTAACCCGTCAGTAGAATCCGGATGGCATCGGGTAGCAGCTTGCGTGCCTCCCCGAGGAACTCAACACCTGTCATCTGCGGCATCCGTTGATCGGAAATAATCACCCCGATATCTTCGTTTTCACGAATCTGAACCAACCCCTCATCACCGGAATTACCGACCAATATTTCGTAGTCATCCTCCTGGCTCAGCAAACGCCGCAAACTCTTGGTGATATTGACTTCGTCATCAACCAGCAACACCTTGACGGGCACAAAAACTTCACCATGTTCGCTCATACAAACGCTCCTATTACGCATCAAATGGGATCAGCACCACCACCACCCCCTTGGCAGTGAAGCCATCTATCCGCCGCACGACGGAATCGATAATTGGCCCCTCTGAAAGTCATCACAGCCCCGACCGCATGTTTTTCTCCCAGGGTATCAACCAACTGGTTCAATTCATCAGGGAAGACATCGTCCCGAGTGTTGCCGAGCGGTTCCATGCCACCAACCGAAAAGAGATCCTGGCCCATATCGTTACATTGAGCGATCATCTGCTCGGGGTCGATCCCGAAAACCGCGATCGGCAATACATCGAGTACCCCCTGAGACACCGCCAGTACCCGATTACGAATTTCTAGTGCTTCAGTGCGCTGTTGAACTTTTTTTTCAAGGTTGTCGTTCAGCTCCTGCAGTTCAATATTTTTTTTCTGTAACTCCTCGTTCAACCGGTCATTCTGCTGTTTCAGTTCCCGATGCTGCAGCGCCATGACCACGTTATTTCTGAGCTCTTCATCGTTCCATGGCTTAGGAATAAACTTATAGATCCGGCCCAGGTTGATCGCCTCCACAACCGCTGCGGTATCGGCGTAGCCCGACAGCACAATCCTGATCGTATCGGGCCAGCGTTCATAAACCTGACTCAAAAAATCGACGCCGTTCATCCCCGGCATCCGATAGTCAGAGATTACCCGGCTGATGTCTTCATTCGCGGCGAGGGCTTCGAGTCCTTCTTCTCCCGATTCGGCGATCAAAATTTCATAATCGTCCTCGTCCATAAACAGACGGCGCAGAGATTTCAGTACATTGCGCTCATCATCGACACAGAGGATTTTCGTCATTTCAGCCATCGGTCTCCCTTTCCCCCTTTATTGGCACGGTAATAGTAAAGGTCGTCCCCTTACCAACTTCGATGGCGACACGAATATCGCCACCATGCTTGTGGATGATGTCATACCTGAATACTCATCCCCAGTTCGGTGCCCTTACAAATTTTCCTGATGGTGAAGAACGGCTCAAGGATCTGTTCAAGGTTTCCAGCCGGAATTCCCGTGTCATTGTCGGCAATATCGATCTGTACCCTTTCGCCGAAGCGCCGCATGGAGAAGCCAGTAACACCCTGCACCTCGAGCGTCTGAATGACATTGACCAGGATATCGACCGGAATAATCGAACCGATATGTCGAGTCGCCGAGGACTGCAGGCGCAGATAATTACCGATGATCTCGGCGGGACTTTGGCGATCGTATCGAGAGAGGCAAGGGGCGACTGGCGGAAAGAATCCACGAAATAAGTGGGCAAAGCATACCCCTTGG
>JAUXIR010000371.1 GCA_030620915.1 Geopsychrobacter sp.
AATTAGGAATTGCCGTTCGCTCGAGCTGGCTGTCGAGCGTGATTGAGAGACTATTCACGAGTCCGGCTGCCTGAATAGGTGTCTACTTGAGGCGAAGGATAAACAGGTGTAGTTTGGAACGGTTGTGCCTCCCTGATGGGGAGCTTCTGTACAACCTCTTTTACATTCAAAAGGAGAACGCGAATGGACAAGATTCTACGGATCGACATGGGTGCTGCTGGTGGGCCACAGCAGAGTACCGAAAAAGCCGGTGAGTTTGCTGCCCTGGGAGGCCGGGCAACGACTTCGACGATCGTTGCCAAGGAGGTTCCACCCGATTGTCATCCCTTGGGTGCCGAGAACAAACTGGTTATCGCTCCAGGAATGCTGAGTGGCACCGCCGCTGCCATCTCCGGCCGCATCTCGGTCGGCTGCAAAAGCCCCTTGACCGGTGGCATCAAGGAATCGAACGCTGGGGGGCAGGCCGCACAGGTGCTCGCTCGTCTCGGCTACGCTGCGATCATCATCGAGGGAATTCCGGAAGGGGATGACCTCTATAAGATTCACATCAATAAGGATCGGGTTGAAATCAGCGTCGATAACAGCAATAAGTTGCTCGACAATTATCCGCTGATCGAAAAGTTGCGTAAGGAATATGGCGACAAGGTCGCCTTTATGTCGATCGGCAGTGCCGGCGAGCGCTTGATGGCTTCGGCGTCGATCGCCTGTACCGATCCAGAACTGCGTCCGACCCGTCACTGTGGACGCGGTGGTGTCGGTGCGGTTATGGGCTCCAAGCAGATCAAGGCCATCATCCTCGATGATACCGATTGTAAGAACCGCCAGCCGCAGGATGCTGAAAAATTCAAGGCCGCCAACCGCGTCTTCGTCGAAGGGATCCGCAAGCACCCGGTCGCTGGTGAAGGCCTGCCGGCATACGGCACCAACGTGCTGACCAACGTGTTGAATGAAGCGGGCGGCTATCCGACCAATAACTTCAAGACCGGTCAGTTTGACGGCGCGACCAAGATCAGTGGTGAGTCCCAGGCCGAGCTGGAAATCAAGCGCGGCGGAAAGGCGACCCACGGTTGCCATCGTGGTTGTGTCATCCAGTGCTCCGGAATCTACAACGATAAGGACGGTAACTACCTGACCAAGCAACCCGAGTATGAAACCGTCTGGTCCCACGGCGGTCACTGCGGCATCAGCGATCTGGATACCATCGCCACCCTCGACTATTGGGATGATAACATCGGCGTCGATACCATTGAGATGGGTGTCGCCGTCGGGGTCGCCATGGATGGCGGGCTGCTCGAATTCGGCGACTGTGAAGGCGCGATCCGCCTGGTACGGGACGAGGTCGGCAAGGGCACCCCGCTGGGGCGTATCCTTGGTGGCGGAGCTGGAATGACCGGCAAGGCCTTCGGCGTTATGCGTGTGCCAGTGGTCAAGAATCAGGCACTGCCAGCCTATGATCCCCGTACCGTCCAGGGGATCGGCGTGACCTATGCGACAAGTACGCAGGGCGCGGATCACACCGCCGGCTATGCCGTTGCCACCAATATCCTGAAGGTCGGGGGGGATGTCGATCCGTTGAAGCCGGAAGGGCAGATTGAACTGTCGCGTAACCTGCAGATTGCGACCGCCTCCATCGATTCGACCGGGCTGTGCCTGTTCATCGCCTTCCCGATTCTGGATCAGCCGGAAACCTTCCAGGCCATGCTCGATTTGCTGGGTGGATTCTACGGCATCGAGATGACCGGGGATGACGTCGTCGCTCTGGGGCAGAAGGTCCTGACGTTGGAGCGTGAGTTCAACAAGGGCGCCGGATTCGGTCCGGCAGATGATCGCCTGCCGCGTTTCTTCTCGACCGAAAAGTTGCCTCCGCACAACATCACCTTCGGCGTGACCGATGAGGAACTGGATCAACTCTACAACTGGGATTGATCGAAACTGAGCTAAAAGGGGGAGGTCCGATATCGGGTCTCCCCCTTTTTTTTCTGTAAATCGCTCTCAACGAACCGCTTTTTCGGTGAAGAATTAAGGGCAAGGCTTATGGCTGAAAAACAATCATTGCGCATGGTTCTGCCCCTGGAGCAGTTGTCGGCTTTCTCCCTGTTACTGCAACAGGGGATCTGGTTGCAAGCTCAGATCGGTTGCAGTGTCGCGAGCCTGTTGACAGAACAGTTCGGTATCGCAGAGAATTATATCGTCGAGCGGGTGACGACTCTGTTTCTGGATGGAAAGCCGATCGATGATCTGGAAACATCCTATGTCAATGATGGTTCCACGCTGGCCCTCTCCTCGGCCATGCCGGGCCTGGTCGGTACCACGATGCGCCGTGGCAGCCATCTTGCGGCCATGCGTGGAGATATTACCTATCGGGCTCAGCAACATGATGAGAGCGGTACCGGCCGCATCAGGATCAAGCTGTTTAATCTGGTGATGACCGAACTGGGCGCAACCTTTCTCGCTCAGGGGATCTGTCTGTCGCATGCTGAACTGGAGATTTTTTTGACCGAGCAGGATGACAGCTTCTGGCAGAGCTTCGGTGCCGCCATTCTGGCTGGTCGG
>JAUXIR010000309.1 GCA_030620915.1 Geopsychrobacter sp.
CGACCAGCGGACGTCCCAGGCGCACCGCATCACTGATCGCGGCAGCGGTGCCGACGTTCTGCACCACCACGCCGACTTCCATCGGCAGGGTGCCCGAAGGGACCTCGCGACCGGTAATCGCATCGATCAACTGTTTCTCGGCGCCCTGTGGGTATTTGACCTCCAGGGCCTGGACCTCGATGTTGCGCGGCGCGGCTTCTTTGCGCAGCTTCTCGATGGCGTCGGGCTTGTTGGCCTCGATGCCGATCACCGCACGCTCGATGCCGAGCACCTTACGCAGGATGTCGATCCCGTCGAGAATCTGCTCGGTCTTTTCAAGCATCATCCGATGGTCGGCGGTCAGGTAGGGCTCACATTCGACGCCATTCAGGATCAGGGTATCGATCTGTTTTTCCGCTGGTGGTGACAGCTTAACGTGGGTCGGAAATGTCGCCCCACCCATGCCGACGATGCCGGCGGCCTGAATGCAGGACTTGAGTTCGTCGGCAGTCAGTTCATCGGGATCTGCCCCGGTCAGATTTTCGTCCCAGGCATCTTCGCCGTCCGGTTTGATAACCACCGCCGGTAGCGCCTTGCCCATCGGGTGCAGGC
The DNA here is from genome assembly GCA_030620915.1 of Geopsychrobacter sp. Lineage (GTDB taxonomy): Bacteria > Desulfobacterota > Desulfuromonadia > Desulfuromonadales > Geopsychrobacteraceae > Geopsychrobacter. The sequence goes on from JAUXIR010000309.1 coordinate 592, forward strand.
GTGGCTCGATGGCGATGACTTCCCCTGAGGTCGAAGCGTGGATCGGTGCCGAAACAAACCCTCTCGCGGTGGCGATCAGCGTGCCTTTTTTGACCTTGGCGCCAACCTCAACGCAGGCCTCGGCCGGGGCGCCGATATGTTGGGCCAGCGGGATGATCAGTTCCTCTGGCAGCGGGCAAATTGCGATCGCCTTGGTTTCCGAGAATTCTTTTCCGTCAGGCGGATGCAGCCCACCCTTGAAGGTTTTCAAATCCATTGCTTTAAGGTTCATCCTTTCAAGCCGCCTGCTCGGGTTTCTTGACCGGGGTCGGAGCGGCAAAGCTGCTCCCTTGGGGATAGCCGGTAGCGAAATCGCGGATGCATTTGGTGGGACATTTTTCAATGGCAACTTCGGCGCTCTCGGCGGAATCGTAGTCGACCCGGGCGAGGAAATTTTCGATCTTATAGGACTCAGGAGCGACCTTCTTGCAGATCTGACAGGCGATGCAGCCGACCTGACAGTACTTGCGCACCAGGGCGCCCTTGTCGGTGCTGTTACAGAGCACGTGGGTCGTTGCGGAGAGCGGGGTCATCTTGATCACGCTACGTGGGCAGGTTGCGATGCACTTTTGACAACCGGTACACTTAAGTCGACTGATGACAGCCAGACCCTCTGCGGTAATTTCGATGGCGTCGAAGGGACAGGCGCGTACGCAGGAGCCTAATCCGATACAACCACCGGGGCAGTTTTTAGGGCCATCAGCAATCTTTTGTGCGGCGTTACAGTCTTCAAGGCCGAGGTATTGATACTTCAGGCTGGCTTTAGCATTGTCTCCCTGACAGCAGACAACAGCAATCTTCGGGTTTGCGCTAAGCGCCTCGACTCCCATGATATGCGCGATCTTCTCGATCGTCTCGGAACCACCGGGGGTACAGAGATTGGGCGCCATGGAGCCGTCAACGACCGCTTTGGCGTAGCCGCCGCAGCCGGGCAGTCCGCAGGCCCCACAGTTGGCGCCGGGCAGAACTTCGAGAATGGCCAGTTCGCGCGGATCGATTTCGACCGCAAATTTTTTGGCTGCGATACCGAGGGCGACGGCGGCGAACAGGCCGATACCGCCGAGGGTTAATACAGAGGCAAGCATGCTTTTCTCCCTATAAACAAGATGACGGTACCGAACACATGTCGGAGACCGCTACCCTAGAGGTTTAACCTTTAACCAGGCCGGCAAAGCCCATGAATGCCAGCGACAGCAGTCCGGCCGTCACCAGTGCAATCGCCGTCCCTTGAAAACTCTTCGGGACCGGGCAGAGATCGATCCGCTCGCGCAGTCCGGCGAAGAGGACCATCGCCAGGGTGAAGCCGAGACCGGCGCCCAGCGAGAAGACCACCGATTGTAGAAAGCTGTAATCTTTCTGAATATTGAGGACCGCCACCCCGAGAACCGCACAGTTGGTGGTGATCAGCGGCAGAAAGATGCCCAGAGACTGGTAAAGAACCGGGCTGGTCTTCTGGATGACCATCTCGACCAACTGAACCAGCGAGGCGATGACCAGTATAAAGGCGATGGTCTGCAGGTATTCAATGCCGAAAGGGATCAGAATCAGGTATTGGATGAACCAGGTGACAACCGAGGCAACGGTCATGACGAAGATAACCGCCATCCCCATGCCGAGAGCGGTTTCAACTTTCTTGGAGACCCCGAGAAAGGGGCAGATACCGAGGAAGCGGGCCAGGACAAAGTTGTTGACAAAAACCGCGCTGACCAGAATTACAAAAAGTTCAACCATTGGGAACTCCAGGATACGTATACAAATGGTAAGACCAGTTGTTTTAAGACAGAGGGGGGCTTTTTGTCAATTGTTTTGTTTTTCACTGAGATAGCATGTTTTTGTGTAGAGGTGATGAATTTAATGGACCCGGTGATCCGTTCACCGGGTCCATTATGTCAGGCGTCTTTGCCGAAGGCTGCCAGAAAGGTCTTGAGTGCCTCCGGATTATTGGAACGAATCGCACCCGAAAGAAAATCCTTGATTCCCGGACGATAGCCTTCATTCCAGATCCGGGCAAAAAACTCGGCGCTTGTCTTGCAGACGCAGTCTGCTGAATCGGTGGTCTTGCCGTCTTCGACCCGGCAATTTTGTGGATCGAGAAAGACAGTCCTTTTCAGCTCATCGATCGAAAAGTAGTAGCTCAGATTTTTGCTGACGCTTCCCGCCTGGAACAGCTCTGTCATCTGCTTGAAAATTGATTCTATCATTTTGAATTATTTCCTTTCGGTTATTTAAAGCTACCAAGCATCTATTAGCGCAAGGCAGGAGAGAACGCGGAGAAAAGCGTCTGGTAAAGACTTAAGGCACCCTCTGGTGTTCTCCGTTTTTCCTCAGCGTCTCTTTGGTTAACGGTTTTCCCCTTATCCCACCAGCTTGGCCGTCAGGGCCGGAGCAAACTGCTTGATGTCGGCCACCACCAGCACGTCGGCGACTTCATTGATCGGGGCGTCCTTGTCGGTATTGATCGCCAGCACGAATTCCGATTTCTTCATTCCGGCC
>JAUXIR010000287.1 GCA_030620915.1 Geopsychrobacter sp.
GATCGATTCGGGCAGGTACCTGGCGACCAGACGGATCGCTTCCAGGGCATGCAGATCTGTCATCGACGAACTGGCGTTAGAGACGAAGGCTTCGATACCGTGGGTCAGGGCATCCAGGCCGGTACAGGCGGTCAGAAAAGGGTCCATGGTCGTCAGGGTCAACGGATCGATCAACGCCAGGTCCGGCACGACCGACTTGCTGATAATGGCGACTTTGATCTTTTCCAGCGGATCGGTGATTATCGCAAACTGCGAGACATCCGCCGAGGTGCCGCCGGTGGTCGGAATACAGATCACCGGAGGCATCGGCGCCCGTACCTGATCTACCCCTTTAAATTCCAGAATCGGCCGGCCGTTGGAGCTGACGATACCGATTCCCTTGGCACAATCCATCGGGCTGCCGCCACCGACCGCCACGATAGCGTTGCATTTTTCAGCCTGATAGAACTCCGCCCCGGCCATGACCTGGCGCGCGCGCGGGTTAGGGGAGACATCGGTGAACAGCGAGTGACCCAGCCCTTCCTCTTCCAGGCTGGCGATGACCTCCCCGGTCCAGCCGGCGGCCACCACCCCCGGGTCGGAGACAACCAGCACCTTGTGTGCGCCGAGGTTTTTGGCGTAACGACCAACCAGTAATCGCGCTCCGGCACCGAAAATATATTCTGGAGCGACAAATTTTCGCAGTTCCAAGATGTCAGCCATGCTGCTGCTCCTTTGCATCTTCTCCAGAGCAGGTGACTCTGGAAGAGCGCACGAGGACACATAAAACAACGCCTTTTTTGCATTATACCCCATATCCACAAGCAGCAAATCTGCAGAGAGTTCATATATGAACTCTGTCAGTTGCACTAACCATGGAGGTTGAGTCGTGCGACGCAGCAGTCAATTCTAACGTATTTTATTACTTACAAGGGAGAAGCGCCAGGCAGTGCACGCCGTTCGAAGTCAATGCTCAATTCACGCTACAGATTTTTGTCAATCAGTCTGAAGATGCAAACGATAACTGGCAAAACTCTTCAATCTGAAACAGCCCCAGAACACCCCGCTGCCGTAGGAGAGCTGTTCGAGAAAGTAGTACAGATAGAAACCCGCCAGCGACATTTTCGGTTTGCGTACCCGATAATCGACCAGACCGACCCCGAGCAGCAGAGCAAGGGTAAGAGCGGCCAATGGTAGACAAATGATTGATGACAGCAGCAGTGGTGACAAATAGTAGCGCAGCAGATGGTAGCCGATGTAATAGCCGAGACTGCCGACAGCCCTGCTGCGGGCCGAGATGATTTTAAACGTGGAAAGTGACAGGCCCTGCTTGCTCATTTTACGCCTGGTCAAGCCGCTGTCGATCAACAGCAACAGCGCCGCAAGCGGTAGCGGCAGCAACGTCAGACAGACCAGGGCCACTGCCAGTAGCAACAGGATCGAGGTCAGCATCGGCGGCAGCAGCATCTTCTTGCCGCGCACCGGATGCAGTTGCTGCAACAATCCCTCAGAGGTTCCGTAATCGAAGCGGCGCTTCATAAACGGCCAGAGTTGGCTGCGGTGGGCGTGGTAAACGGTTCCGAGGGGCAGGTAACGGATGCTCCAGCCGGCATCCCGCAGCCGCCAAGTCAGATCGACATCCTCGCCGACCTGCATTTCGGAGCGGAAACCGCCAGCGGCAGAGAAGGCCGCTTTGCGCATGAGCAGATTACAGCTCGGCAGATAGAAAGTATCCCCGCCTGCCCCGCCGACCATCTCCCTCCGACCGAGGTTCAGACTCGACATCACCGCCTCGTAGCGGTCCAGGGCAGAGCCATGATGCATGCCGTCGACCCAGCCGCCGACCGCAGCGACATTCGGATCACTAAAAACCGGCAACAGCTCGGCCAGCCAGTCGGTTGAGGCAGTACAGTCGGAATCGATAAAGGCGAGAATCTCACCACCAGCGATTGCAGCCCCCTTGTTGCGCGCCAGGGCCGGGCCGCCGCCGACCGCGCCCGATTCGACCAGTAACGCGCCAAACTCTTTGGCGACCTCAGGGGTCGGATCACTGCTGCCGTCGTCGACCACCACCACTTCGAGCTTATCCTGAGGATAATCGAGCGCCTGAATCGAGGTCAAACAGCTACGCAGATCGGCGGCGCGGTCCTTGACCGGGATGACGATGCTGACCGAGGGGAGCTGCTCCAGATCCTTGAGCTTCGGCCATTTCCGCTCAACGAAGCCCCGATTGACCAGGGTTTCGAGCGCCTTGCTTTCGGCCGCAGAGTTGGGCGTGATACTCCCCTCTTCCATGCGGCGCACCAGTTTCAACAGCGGCTTATTCAGGCGCACCATGCGCAACGGTCGAGACGCGACCAGGAAGCCGGCAGCTGAAGATGCTTCGATTTTTATCCCGTCCGCCAGCCGGTAATTCATCCGTTCCTCCCGCCGACCAGGCCTTCGGTCTCGAAGATGTCAAACAACATCTCTGCGGTCTGTGCCGCAGAAACATTATGCAGCTTCCCCTCGCGCGGCTTGATCCCGCCGGAGAGTAGCGCCAGTATGCGCTCAAAGGCCGGCAGCTTGGCATCTGGAGTGACCACACGCTGCGGATTGGGGCGGGGAAAGCTGCAACGCTCTTTAGCGAGCAGCGCCCCTGCACCACCCAGCTCGCAAAACGGCAGGCCCAAATCCGCTTCGCCCCAGACCTCAATCGGCATCTCCAGCGCTGCCATCAACCCATCCTGCGTCGGATAGCGCGGCTCGCAGCAGCCCTCTTCAAACAACAGAGTACAAGGGGAACTGGTGCCGACCAACTGTCGCGCACCACGATCAGACTTGCGCAACACCTCAACTTCGCCATCAATACATTCGACAGAGAGTGCCGCGGTCACATAGGGAATGCCGAGCCTGGCCGAAGCCAAAGTCGGGGCCGGATCAGCGCCCCGATCGACCAAGCGATGACCGGTCAGCATAAAATCTGGCTTGAGAATATCGACCAGGCGCTCAATCAGCCGTGCGTCAGCAAAAGCATCACCCCCCTCAAAGGCAGAATTCCAAACCCTGACTGCGCGCTGAGCGCCCATCGACAACGCCAGCCGCAGCAGGTCATCAAGGCGTTGCGGACCGATGGCAACCACTGTCACAAACCCCTTTTGCGTTTCGGCCAGAGTTAAGGCCTGCTCCAGTGCACAGAGATCGGCCGGATTGGCGATGCGGCGCAAACCGCGCTCACGCACCCCGTAGCCATCGGCGGTCAAGCGCACCGGCGGTTGCGGGTCACAGGCTTCGCGCAACAGAACAACAATATTCAATTCATTTCGACTCATGGAGCAAACTCCTTATAAATCTGGGCGCTGGACATTGGGCGTTCGGTAAGGCCGTAAAACCCAGAGCCCAGCGCCTAACGCC
>JAUXIR010000025.1 GCA_030620915.1 Geopsychrobacter sp.
CTGCCTGGTGGTGGTGATGAATATGTGCTTAATATCCTCAAAAGATCCAAGGTGCCGGTCGTGCTGGTCATCAACAAGATCGATCTGGTCGATCCACCACGGCTGCTGAGGTTGATAGAGGCCTTCTCATTGAAGCATCAGTTTCACGCCGTCGTCCCTCTTTCGGCCAAGACCGGTAACGGGGTCGATTTGCTGCTGAAAGAGATCGAGCCTTTTTTGAGCGAAGGGCCAAGATATTTCCCCGAGGATATGATCACTGATCTCCCCGAGCGATTTATCGTTGCCGAGATGGTCCGTGAAAAGATTATGCGTCGCACTCGCGAAGAGATTCCTTACGGGGTCGCGGTGCAGATTGAGACCTTCACCGAAAAACCCGAAAAGAACCTTGTGGTTATTCAGGCAATGATCCATGTTGAACGTGAGAGCCACAAGCGTATTCTGGTTGGACATCGAGGACAGATGATTCGTGATCTTGGCAAGGATGCGCGTAAAGAGATTGAACGTTTTCTTGGCACCAGGGTTTACCTGGAACTGTTTGTCCGGGTCGATGAAAACTGGAGCCAGAGCGATAGAATGTTGCGCGAACTGGGCTATGAATGATGGCGTCGCAAAAAAAAGTCCGACCTACGGCCTTGCAGGACGAAATTTTTGCTTAGCCATCTTATTCAAACTTAAAGAAATAAAGGACGTTATTCTCTGATGCTCCCTGTTGTTGCGATCGTCGGTCGACCCAATGTCGGCAAATCGACCCTGTTTAATCGAATTATCGGCCAGCGTAAGGCGATTGTCGAAGATTTCGCCGGGGTCACTCGTGACCGTAATTACGCCGAGGTCTCCCGCTACAGCAAACCTTTTTTGCTGATCGATACCGGTGGCTTTGAGCCTGCCAGCACTGACCGTCTGCTAACGCAGATGCGTGAACAGTCACAACTGGCGATTGAAGAGGCCGACATTGTTATTCTGCTGATGGATGTTCGTGACGGATTGACTCCCTCGGATATCGAAGTCGCTCAGATGCTGCGTAAGGTCCAGAAGCCGGTGTTCTTTGTTGTTAATAAGGTCGATGGAGATAAGCAGGAGAATGACGTCCCCGACTTTTACTCGCTGGGCGTTGAGCGGATCTATTCCCTCTCCTCGGCTCACGGGCGCGGAGTCGGCGAGCTGATCGACGATATGCTCGAACTGATGCCTCAGGTGGAGCAACCCGAAGCCGAGGGTGAGGTCCGGATGGCCATTATCGGTCGGCCTAACGTTGGCAAGTCTTCACTGGTGAATCGTCTGCTTGGCTTCGAGCGGGTGGTGGCCAATCCGACGGCCGGGACGACGCGTGACAGTGTCGATACCCCCTTCGACTATAAGGGGCAGCGTTATGTTTTGATCGATACGGCCGGAATCAGGCGTAAGGGCAAGGTCAGCCAGACCCTTGAGAAATACAGCGCCATTCAGGCACTCAAGGCGATGGATCGGGCCCATGTCGTTTTGATGATCATCGATGCCGAAGAAGGTGTCACCGATCAGGACCTTTCGGTCGCCGGCTATGCATACGAGCGTGGACGGGCCTTGATTCTGGTGGTCAATAAATGGGATCTGCCAGAAAAAGATACGCACAGCATGAAGCGTTATATTGAAGAGGTTCGTCGTCGTTTTAAGTATCTTCCTTTTGCCCCGGTCCTGTTTGTTTCTGCATTAACCGGACAACGGATTGATAAGATCATGCCCTGTGTATCACGTGTTTTTGGTGAGTTTAATCGAAAGATCACCACCTCGGCTCTCAACTCAATATTGGCAGAGACCGTGGTCCGTCATCCACCGCCACTGGCCAAGGGGCGGAGGATCAAGCTTTTTTATGCCACCCAGACGACGGTGCGACCCCCTACTTTTACGATTTTCACCAATAGCCCTGAGGATATCCACTTCTCATATGAACGCTACTTGCAGAATTCCCTGCGCGAGGCATTCGGCTATGAAGGTGTGCCTATCCGCCTGAAGTTCCGTGGCCGCGACAAGGGATGAGAGCAAAATAATAATCTTTACTGCTGGTCGCATCTTCGCTATTTTAGGTTAATCTTATCAACGGGTTTTGCACGTTTGACTTGAACCGAGGGTAATAGTTCAATGAGTTTGGTCGGTAACCTTGAGGATCTGGGTCTTGGCGATATCCTGCAAATTGTCAGTCTCAGTCAAAAATCAGGAGTTCTCTTGTTGGCTAGCGGTCAGCGAGAGGGAACCATAGTTTTCATCGACGGCCGGGTTGTGCAAGCCGTTTCCAGCCAGTTCAAAGCCACCATGGGCGACATCCTGCTCAAGTATAAGCTGCTGAGCCCGGAGACTCTCGACCGGGCAGTTGTCGAGCAGAAAAGGGGCGGTCATAGCTCCTTGAGTTCACTTCTTGTTTCAAACTACAAAATTTCCGCCGAAAAAATTCAAGCGATCATCAAGGCACAGATTGAGCGGGCTGTTTACAGCTTCTTCAGTTGGGAAGAGGGGACTTTCGATTTTCAACTTGCTGAGCAAGGGACGACAGTTCCGTCGCGATTCAATTCACAGGGTTTCTTGCTTGAGCAGGGGTTGAATCCGCAATGGTTGGTGGCTGAAGCTAGACGCCTTGTTGCTGAGGGCCGCTTGGTCTCGGCGGATATGGATGAGGTTTTAGGGGACGATTTTCCGCTCGGAGAGCTCCCTTGTGCCGACAGTTCATCTCCTTCAGCAGATTCAATTGAGAGCGGGCCACTCTTTATTATTGATGATGATGGTCCGACACGCACCGTACTTAAAAAAGCCTTCCTGAGGGCTGGGTTTGAGGTTGAGGTCTTTGCTCTGACCTCTGCGCTGATAAGCGCATGTAGTGAAAGGGTTAAGCAGGGGCAACGCCCCGCACTCTTGATCGACCTGATTATGCCTCGACTCGATGGCCATGGAATTCTGGGTGGTCTTGAAGTCCTGGAGATTGTTGCCGACAAATATCCTGATTTGCCGTTGATGTTGATGACCGATCATCCCAATGCCGAGGCAGAACGAAGAGCGAAGGAACTTGGCGGGATCGCGGTGCTGTGCAAACCGAAAAAGATTGAAATTCGTGAGGAGCGTGGTGTCGAAGCACTCAAGAATCTGTTGCTTGAAGTTGCTCGCTATGTGACTCCAGGTGGCGATAGGTCGCGTCGAGAGTCGGAAACGCATGATATCGGTAAGGATTTGGTTGATGAATTTGATGCCACGCAGCAGCGGGCTGAGCCCCAGATGGAGGGCTCTCCCGGACTTTATCTGCTGAAAGGGATGCTGCAGGAGTTAGCCAATCCGTTGTTGAGTGGCGGTGTCATTCTGTTGATCCTGCGTTTTGCCAGTGAACTTTTGAGCCGTGCGGTTATCTTTGATGTCAAAGATAACGAAATTATCGGTATTGGCCAGTTTGGATTAGACGCTACGACCGAAAATGCCGACCGAATGGTGCGCAAATTACGCCTTAATGTCGACCCTGATTCACTGTTTGCACAGGTCCTGCAACAAAAGAGGGCAATTAAGGGGGTACTTGGGCCCTGTGCCTCGGATAGAAAGTTGCTGTCTTGCCTCGGAGGAGCTGAACCCTCCGAAATATTTATTGGTCCATTGGTCAGCAAAGGGAAGGTTGTGGCTATTCTCTATGGTGACAATCTCTCAGAATCGAAACCTGTTGGTAATGTCGAAGCTTTTGAGGTTTTCCTTTCCCAGGCCGGAATGGCCATGGAAAGAGTCCTGCTTGAGAGAGGTGTTTAGTATTTGCTGATGAGTGTAAATTGCCGCCTGTTATGGAATCTATCTGCTACAGGAGTTAAATCTTGAAGAAAATTCTGGTGACAGAAGATTCTGCCGCGATGCGGGGCCTGATTGTCTCTACACTCGAAGCGATGGGGAACTGTGAGGTTGTTGAGGCCTGTAATGGCTTTGAGGCCCTGCGTATGCTGCCCAGAGAAAAGGTTGATCTGATCATCACCGACATTAACATGCCTGATATTAATGGCCTGGAATTGGTCAACTTTTGTCGGAGTCATACCCTCTATGAGCAGACTCCTGTGATCATTATCAGTACCGAAGGAAGCGAACGGGACCGAGAGAAGGGTTTGGCGCTTGGTGCTGATGCTTACCTGATTAAGCCTTTTCGACCTGAAGAATTACAGCAACTTGTCATTAAGCTGCTTCACTGATCGGGAGCAGTTATGGGACCACAGCAGGCAGTCGATGAATTTCTCGCCGAAGCGGAGGAGCTACTCGAAAAATTGAGTCAGGACCTGGCTGAACTTGGTGAGGGGATTGAGAACGGTGATGTTAATCCTGATCTGCTAAATGGTATTTTCCGTGACGCCCATTCGATGAAGGGGTTGTCAGGGATGTTCGGCTTTAATGATATTGCTGAACTTGCCCACCATCTTGAGACTCTGCTCGACAAACTGCGTCTCGGCAAGGTCTCATTAAGCGGAATCCTTCTCGACCTTCTGTTTGAAACAATTGAGGGGGTCGGGTTGATGGTCCGTGGTAAGGCCGGTGATCCGGATTACACCATCGATATCACCCCTTACGTTCAGCGCATCGAAAACCTGCTGGCTGGGCCAGATGACAGCGCAATGGTTTCACTCGAAACCCTCAATCTTGACCCTTCGTTACTCAATGTCCTGACAGAATATGAAGAACACCGGCTGCAGGAAAATCTGTCTCAAGGAAGACTCTTGCTGCTTGCCAGTATCGCATTCCCACTCGATAGTTTTGATACCGATCTTTCGGATGTTATCAGTGACCTCAAACAGGTCGGGGAAGTTGTCAGCACCTTGCCGGGAGCAGCAAACGATGATCCGACCCGTTTGGCGTTTCGAATCCTTTTCTCCTCTAATCTTCCGCTTGAAAAGCTGTCGGGTCGCCCCAATTTAAGCGATTGCTGTTTTGACATAATTTCTGAATCCAAGGCTGTTACCCGCGCGCCTGAAGTTCTTGTGCCTGAGAAATCTGCGGGCCGGATGCCACCGCCGCAACCGGCAAGCGAAGACACTTCCTTGCGTTCAGTCAGTCATTCGGTTCGGGTTGATGTCGGCAAGCTTGATATCCTGATGAATATCGTCGGTGAGCTCGGCCTGGTGAAAGGGAGTATTGCACAGGTCGCGACAGACCTGTCGGATGCGGGACTTTCGCAGTCACGTGATCTGGCAAAGGCAGTTCATTCGCTTGAACGCCGCCTCTCTGAGTTGCAGAAGGCGGTTATGGATGTACGGATGGTGCCGGTGCGCCAGCTGTTCGACAAGATGGGGCGCATCGTTCGGCGCATGGCCCAGGAGCTGGGGAAAAAAGTTGAGTTGAAAACATTCGGTTCTGAAACAGAGTTCGACAAATTGATTGCCGAAGAGTTGGCAGATCCCTTGATGCATATTATTCGCAATGCTCTCGATCATGGGATCGAATTTCCTTCAGAGCGTCTGACGACTGAGAAACCGGAAATAGGCAGTATCGAACTACGTGCAACCCAACGCGGCAATCACGTGGTGCTTGAAATATCGGATGATGGCAAAGGGATCGATTCGGAGGTGTTGCGACGCAAGGGAATCGAAAAAGGTTTGATCGCCCCCGAGGCGCAACTATCACGTCAGGATTTGTTCGGGCTGCTCTTCCAACCCGGTTTTTCAACGCGTGACGAAGTCAGTGAATTTTCGGGCCGCGGGGTCGGGATGGATGTTGTGAAAAACAATATCTCCGCTCTGTCCGGCATTATCGATATCGATAGCACTTTTGGGCAGGGGACAAAGATCAGCCTGACGTTGCCGATCACCCTGGCGATCATCAAGGCCCTGGTTGTACAAATTCAAGGCCGAGATTACGCAATTCCACTGACGTCAGTGCTGGAAACTCTGATGCTCGAGCCGGGCATGATTCAGACCATAGAGGGGCAAGAGGTGATTGAACTTCGTCGTCAGACCTTACCTCTGTTGCGTTTGAACCGATTATTCTGCCTGGATGAGAAGACAACTTCACTTGGCGAGTTCGTTGTTGTGGCCGGGTTTGCCGGACGCCGGATCGGCATTGTTGTGGAAGAACTACGTGGTCAGCAAGATGTTGTTATCAAGTCCCTGGGGCGGGCCCTCTCTTTTGTGAAGGGGATAGCCGGTGCTGCTGATCTCGGAAATCAGAAGACGGTTCTGGTGCTTGATGTCAGCAGTCTGATCACCGATTCGTTGCGGGGGGATGTCAGCCCGCATGTATAGGGAATTCTTCAAGCTTAGAGAGCGACCTTTCAGTAAGACGCCAGATCCGCTCTATCTCTACCAGTCGAGTAGCCACAGAGAGGCTCTTGCGCGTCTGTTGCACGCCGTTGAAGAACGTGAAATGATCCTTCTGACGGGTGATATCGGCTGTGGAAAGACGACTCTTTCTCGCGCATTGATCGATGAACTTGGTGAGACTGCCAAGGTTGCACTTCTGACCAACCCGCGCCTTTCGCCGCTTGAGTTTCTTTACAGCCTTGCAATGAACTTTGGCATAGCCGAGCCCGCAACGGATCGGATCGGTTTGCTTGAGCAAATCGAACAAACTCTCTATGGCCTGTTCCAGAAGAGCCGTATTCCGGTCCTGATTATTGATGAAGCACACCTAATTCCGCATCGCGACACCTTTGAAGAAATTCGACTGTTGACCAATTTCCAACTCGATGACGGCAATCTGTTATCCGTTATTTTTCTGGGACAACCGGAATTGCGGCAACGCCTGTCCCACCCGGCTTATGAGCCCTTGCGGCAACGGATAGGGTTACAGTTTAATGTCGGCCCGCTCAGCCAGAAAGAGACCGCTGCTTACTTACGGCACAGGATTCGTTGTGCTGGAGGGACCGATGATATCTTTTTGGATGATGCGGTGGCAGAGCTATATCGATTCTCCGGGGGGGTGCCGCGTCGGATCAATCAGGCGGCGTCCTTGGCGTTGCTGGAGGCCTTTGGCAGAGAGCAGCCCCAAATTGATCTGCGCATAGTTGCCGAAGTGGTTACTGAATTGACTGGGATATGAGTGTTTTTTATTCTATTATTAGGTTCTTCTGTTATAATCTAGCGATTAACGGGCATCTTGCTGCAACTAATAACGCTTCAGGTTGGAATGATGGATCTGGCTGACATTCGAAAAAAAGCCCGGGCACAGAGGCCCAGACCGCTTGAGACTTCACCGGCGCCCGCTGCCTTAATCGCCGAATCGCAAGAGCCGGGAGATCTTCCAAGTGTGCTGCCTGATGTGGGTCGTTTCTGGAACGAGATTGGAACCGAGCAGTTTGCGACAGAGGAGGAATACTCTCAGGGGCTGACAGAGTCCGGGCGAGATAAAGAGGTCGAACAGGTCCAATGGTTGGGTTTTTATCTTGGCAAAGAAGAATACGCGCTTGATATCGAGGTGGTTTCAGAGCTGATTAAGCCGCGGGCCTTGACTGAGTTACCGCAGGTCCCTGATTATGTTTGCGGAATTATTACCTTGCGTGGCGAGGTGATTCCGGTCGTCGACCTGAAAAAACGTCTCGGGCTTGAGTCTGACGGCCATTGCGATGTTGATTTACTGCGGATTGTTGTCTGTGACGGAAAAGAGCAGCGGGTCGGTTTGTTGGTCGATAGAATTTCACAGGTCGTTCGTCTGCCAGTTGACGAGATAGAGAAGCCGCATCTGGTGGGAGACAATCCGGCGACTGCATTTATTCAGGGAGTCGGACGCAAACAAGGTCGGATGCTGATCCAGTTATGTCCGGAGAAGGCTATAGCAATTGAAGAGGGAGTCGGGAACTGATCCCGCTTCAGTCGATAGAATACATAGAATCGTTAGCAGCCGGTTGCCAACGATAGAGCTTGGAGGGCGGTACTTAAAATGCAGAAGAAAGTATTGATTGTCGAAGACGAAGAGAGTTTGTTGAAGCTTGAAAGTATCCTACTGACTACCAAAGGATACCTTGTCCAGGGGGTAACCACCGGGTTGGCGGCCTTAGAAGCGGTAAACGAGGAGATCCCTGATCTTATCCTGCTCGATGTCATGTTGCCCAAAATGGATGGTTTTGAGGTGTGTGAGCGGTTGAAGAGTGATCCGGCCACCAAAAATATTCCGGTTGTCCTTTTGACCGCAAAAAAAACCCCCGAAGACCTCGCGCGTGGCGAAGAGGTTGGTGCAGACCATTATATTACCAAGCCTTTTAAATCTGCTATGGTCATCGATATTATTGAACAACTTGTTGGCAAAAACCGTTGAGGATTAAGTCGTTGCCACCGGTACAAGAGGGGGCATCAACTGATGAAATTAAGCTGGCCTGCCTGCGTGTGGGGTCAGCTTTTTATGCTCTGGATATTATGGGCATTCGTGAGATTATTCGACCGCTGCCGCTTGTTCAGGTTCCGCGTGCTCCGACCTATGTTGATGGGGTCATTACCTTGCGTAAGGCAGTTATCCCGGTCGTTGACCTTCGTCGTCGCTTCGGGGTCATATCGCGCGTTGAGCCTCGCGAAAGAATTGTGATCTGTGCGGTCGATGGTCGAATTATTGGCCTGGCTGTAGATGAGGTCAGCGAAGTAGCAACCTTTGCACGTGATGAAATTCTGCCTGCACCATATTATATGACGGGCTCTGACAGTGAGTTTTTCCCCGGCGTCTGCCGACATAAGGGGAATCTTTTGTTATTGCTTAATTTACGAAAAATCCTCTCCAGTGACCAACGTATAGACGCCGAGCAGATCCAGCAGCAGGCGCTCGAAGGTGCGACGAAAGATTGAGTAATAATGATAATTGCTTGTCCCCAGTGCCAAAGAAAATTGCGTATCAACGCCGCAAAGTATGCTGGTAAAAATCTTTCTCTGACCTGTCGTAACTGTGAACAGAGCTTTCCATGCCTGGTCCCTCCCTCCGCCAAGATTCTTGTTGCTCACGGCGAACCTGGGGTTTGTCGAACCGTTTTGGAGCTTTGCAGCCAGGATGTTGGTGAAATTCTGACCTGTAGCGACGCTGCTATGGCCAGGCAACTCCTCGGCCGTCAGAGCTTCTCCGTGTTACTCCTCGATGTTGCTCTGCCCGGAGCCTTTCCTTTTCAGTTGATTGATGAAATACAGCATAGCGGGGTGCCGACTAAAATCATTCTGCTTCCGTCTGTTTATAATCGTACGGCATATAAACGCAAGCCCTCTTCGCTTTATGGTGCAGACGATTACCTTGAGCTGCACCACCTCACCGATCGACTTATCCCGTTGCTGCATGAATTGGTGCCAGAATTGACACTAAAGAGTCGGCCATATTGTGCAATGAGTGATGAGGGAGATGAACGGCCACTTCCCGCCAATGAGGATATGAACCTGCAGGCTGAAGAGCTGGCTCGATTGCTGATTGCGGATATCGCACTCTATCATCAGGAGCAGATCGATCTGGGGATTGAGCGGCAGGATCTTGAAGTGCGTTTGGCAACAGAGTTGGAGGAAGGCCGTCGGATGCTGGCCTGTCGGATTCCTCAGGTTGAGCTGGATAGGCAGGATTATTTACTCGCCGCGCTCATCTGTTTCGCCAGAGCGCGCGAAAAAGAATTGCGTGCCGGGGAAGGGGATTCGCATGGATGAAAAGGCGCAGTTGATTCATCAGCAGCTCGAATCGCCCGACAGCGAGGTGCGGATTGCCGCCACCAGGCAGCTTTCCTGTCCGTCTGAGTCACCCATGGAGTTATTTGCCCTTAGCCTGGGTGACCCCGATTGGCGCGTCCGCAAGGCTGCGGTTGAGACATTCTACCAGCTTGATTCCCCTGGAAAATTCATTCCTGATCTGATCCAATTTCTCTATCACCCGGAAAATGCCGGTCTACGAAACGCCGCGCTCGAAATATTGATCGGACTTGGGTCTCAGGCTGTAGCTGAGTTACGACTTGAAATTACTGGACCGGACGTTGAAGTTCGTAAATTTATCATTGATATCTTGGGTGAAATTGGTGACTCGCGTTGTGCTGCAGAGCTTATCTGCTCCTTGGAAGATGCCGATCTTAATGTTCGCTATGCGGCAGTTGAGACCCTTGGCAAGTTAAGGATTGAAGCAGCGGTCGGTCCGCTGCTTCAATTGATGTCTGATCCAGATACGGGCCTAAGGTTTACGATTTTGCAATCCCTTGCCCAGATTGGGGGGGCGATCTCTGCTGAGCGTCTTTTTCTTTATCTGGATGATCGATTACTGCGCAAGGCACTGTTTGATTGCTTCGCAAGGATCGGTGGCCCTGAGGTGATACCTCATTTAGTCAATGGGCTGATCGATCCAATGCGTCAAGTGAGGGAAGCGGCCCTTTGTGCGCTTGAAGCATTGCGTAATCAAGAAACACGTACGATCAAAGATACCTTGGCGGCTGCTGATGTCGAACAGATTGCTTCAGCTCTTGAACAAGTCATCTCTGGTGAGAGGCCGCAACTCAAAGACGCGGCTCTTGCACTCTATGGTGCCGTTGGTGCTGAACGCGATCTTTCGCCACTGCTTAACTGTATCGCTGAAGAGGGGCTGCGCTCACAGGCGTTAAGTACTTTCTCTGAACTGGGTGAAGACTCCTTTGCTCGCTTGATTAATGCGTTTGATGCTCCTGAGCCGTTGCAGGTCCTCTCTC
>JAUXIR010000374.1 GCA_030620915.1 Geopsychrobacter sp.
GGCATGCACAAGTGGTACGGCGATTTTCATGTGCTGCAGGATATCAATCTACAGGTGCAGCCGCAGGAGAAGATTGTGATCTGCGGCCCTTCCGGGTCGGGGAAATCGACCCTGATCCGCTGCATCAATCGCCTCGAGGTCCACCAGAAGGGGCAGATTATTATCGACGGCACCGAATTGACCAAGGATATCAAGAACATTGAAAAGGTCCGCGCCGATGTCGGCATGGTCTTTCAGCACTTCAACCTCTTCCCCCATCTGACGATCCTCGATAACCTGACTCTCGGCCCGATCTGGGTACGCAAGACGGCGAAGAAAGAGGCCGAAGAGGCGGCGATGAAGTTTTTGGAGAAGGTCCATATTGCCGAGCAGGCCAAGAATTATCCCGGGCAACTCTCCCGCGGTCAGCAGCAACGGGTGGCGATTGCCCGCAGCCTGTGCAAGAATCCCAATGTCATGTTGTTCGACGAACCGACCTCGGCCCTCGATCCCGAAACGATCAAAGAGGTACTCGATGTCATGATCACTCTCGCCGAAGAGGGGATGACCATGTTGGTTGTCACCCACGAAATGGGTTTCGCCAAGAGCGTTGCCGACCGGGTGATGTTCATGGATGAAGGACAGATCGTCGAGCAGAACACCCCGCACGAATTTTTCGATAACCCGCAGCATGAGCGAACCAAGCTGTTCCTGAGTCAGATATTGTAGGGGCGGGCTTTGGGCATTGGGCTTTGGGCACTGGCTTAAGGTAATAGACAAATAAAGAAAAAACAGAAGGCCGCTTGAAATCAGGCGGTCTTGTTGATTTCACTCAATGCCTATCGCCCAAAGCCCAGCGCCTATTCCGTCTTTTCGAACCGATTCTCCTCGACATTCTTCTTTGTGGTTTGCGGATCGAAGATCTGTCCGTTCATGGCGATGTAGACACCATGAGGAAGGGTCTGAACCGCGGTCAGGGCGGCGGCGACATTGAACAGCGCATCGGTCGCGCGAAACCGGGCCGGTTGCATCGCCCCGGTCAAGACGATGGTCTTGCCCTCGATCCCCTGCAGCGCGCAGCCGGTCTGGACCATGGTGTCGGTACCATGGGTGATGACAAGCTGTTGTGAGTCGCTCGTTTCTGCCGCCTGGCGAATCAGCCTGCGGTCATCATCGGTCATCTCCAAACTGTCCTTGCGCAACAGTTCGCTGACTTTAACCTCGATTGTCAGGTTCGCTTCCTTGAGGATTTCTGCGATGGGGGAATCTCCGATTTGAAAGCTGCTTTTGGCATCGAAATATATTTTATCGATGGTGCCGCCGGTGGTCAGGATTTCGATCATTCTTTGTCGCTCCGCAGTTTTTTGTACATGATCAATTGGCCGCAACGCTTCTCACCCAGGTCGGCGATCTCAGGCAGTTGCCCCGCCAGGGTGAAGCCACCTTTCTCGAGCAGGATCCGACTGCCGATATTGCTTTCAAGCAGAATGGCCAACAGGTATCTTAGCCCTGCATCGACTGCTATCAGTTGCGCCTGCTCAAGCATGAAGTGGCCCAGTCCCAGACCGCGTGCTTGCTTGGCAAGGTAGTAACTGACCTCGGCAACCTGATGCATCGCTGCGCGGCCACTGCGCCAGGCTGAAAAATAGAAGTAACCGAGAAGCTGCTGCTCAACCTCAACAACATGGATCTGAAAAGGGGGTTGCTGGTGATCATTAAACCTGGGTTGACGTTGTTCGAGGGTGTGAGGGGTCAGATCTGCGGTGACGCCGCCTTCGGCGATAATCGCGTTTTAGATTGCGTCCAGTTTCGGCAGGTCGGCTTGGGTTGCCGGGCGATGAGTCGCGTTGGTCATGATTCAATCCCTTGGTGGATATGGGGTGCGAAGGGCTAGGTATTGTCACCGCTGTGTCGCTCACAGGGGTGACTTCTGTACCGCTCCCGGCTGCCTAGCCTGTTGAGGACGCGGTATGATTTTGCCTCTGCCGTAATTATCTGTCAATCAGAGTTATAAGCCGGAAAGATAGTCGTTGATCTCTTTTTCGATCATTATGGCTTTTTTGCGGTCATAGGTATGGGTCGCAATGACATTTTTAAACAAGCAAGAACTGCTGCCGCAGGTGACACAGTCGATCTGATATTTCGACAGGATCTCGCCGATATGGGGATGCTCGGCAAGCATCCTGCCGATGGTTATTTTCTCAAACTCTTCAGGCAGGCGCATGGTGGTTGCTCTCCTTCTTCGCGATTCGGGTCAGGCTGAGAATATAACCCATGCCGGCGGGCGATACCTTTGATCAAAATCAAAAATGAGAAACAGCAGTGGAATCTTTTTTTTTGGCATGATCTCTTGCAGTGTGTCGGACTATCCATTAGCTGGCTGCAAATCCGGCTGTTTGGCCCATATTTTAGCTCCTTTTCGGTCCATAGCTATGGCTATGACCCTTCAATCGAGCCAAAATCTGCTCTCAAATATCCAGCTTTTCGCTTCAGCCCGAATAGTCCGACACACTGCTAGGATTTGTGCTTTTAACATTTTGA
>JAUXIR010000223.1 GCA_030620915.1 Geopsychrobacter sp.
ATCTCGAAGTAATCATGAGGCTAATATATTTTCCCTGCGATTGTTAGTGAGGGAGGCTTTTTCAGAGCCCAGCAACTCATTGCAAACAACAGGCAAGAGCTAAATCAGCCTCACGCTCGTTCGCATTTGCTCACTAGAGCCGCAGAGAACGCAGAGAAAAGCTTAATTCATAAGGTTTCAACCTCTGCGGGCTCTGCGCCTCTGCGTTAAGATGAGTTTTTGAACTTCTTGGTGTTCTTGGTGCCTTGGTGACTGAATTATCTTACTCTTTTGAAATGGACATCATGCAACAGAGCCTCATCTTCGACATCAAACGCTATTCGATCAACGACGGCCCCGGTATCCGCCTGACGCTCTTCTTCAAGGGCTGCCCCTTGAGCTGCCGCTGGTGCCATAACCCCGAGAGCCTTTCGCCGGTAGCGCAGAAGCTCTACACCGCGCGCAAGTGCATCGGCTGTGGCGAGTGCGTCAAGGCCTGTCCGCACCAAGCCTGCCATCTGAGTGCCGCGGGAATCGCGACGGATACCGATCTCTGCCGGGCCTGCGGTGCCTGTGCCGCGGTTTGTCCTGCACTGGCGACCGAGATATCGGGGCGGGCCTACCGCCAAGATGAACTGATGAAAATTATCGACAAGGAGATCCCCTTCTTCGATCAGTCGGGGGGCGGGGTGACCTTCTCCGGTGGTGAGCCGCTGATGCATACCCCGTTTCTGCTTGAACTGCTCGCTCTCTGCGGCGCACGGCAGATCCACCGCGCGATCGATACCTCGGGCTACGGCAAGACCGCCGATCTGCTCAAAATTGCCGAACAGACCGAACTCTTCCTCTTCGATCTCAAGTTGATGGATGCCGAGCGTCACCGGGAATTCACCGGGGTCGCTAACCGGCTGATTCTCGCCAACCTTAAGGCACTCGCTGCGTCTGGCGCGCAGATCGAAATCCGCGTGCCGTTGATCGCGGGGATCAATGATGATCGGCAGAATCTGGAACAGCTGGCAACATTTGTCGCCGGGCTGCCGGGTCGAAGATCCAGGATCAGCCTCCTGCCCTTTCACAATGTCGCTGAAAACAAGTACCACAAACTGGGTCAGGCCTATGATGTTGCCGGGATGACAGCGCCGGGGGCCGAACGCTTGCAGCAGGCCGCCGAGATCTTTGTCGCTCATGGCCTGGTCGCGAGTGTTGGTGGATGACTGCTGAGCCTTTGAACTCTAGGCGGATCTTGCGCTTTTGGACGCCCCTGCTCGGCACCTGGTTGCTGATGGCGGTCGACGGCCCGCTCTTGACCGCCATCATCGCGCGGATGGCCGATGCCGAGCTGAACCTGGCGGCCTACGGGGTGGCCTTCTCCTTTGCGCTGGTTGCCGAAGCGCCGATCATCATGTTGATGAGTGCCTCGACCTCCCTGGCCTCCAGCCCCTTGGCCTATCGGCGTCTGCGCCGTTTTACCGCCGTGCTGACGGCACTGACAACTCTCGGGCTGGCGTTGCTGCTGGTACCGCAGCCCTATACGCTGCTGATGGAAGGGCTGATCGGCCTGTCGGCTGAAATCGCCTCACGCGCCCACTGGGCACTGCTGGTTCTGCTGCCCTGGCCGGCGGCGATCGGCTGGCGGCGCTTCTACCAGGGGGTGCTGATCCGCAGCGGTCAGACCAAACGCGTGGCTCTGGCGACTCTCTTCCGCCTGGCGGGGATGGCGGGCTGTGCCTTCTTTCTTTTTTATCGCTCCGACCTGCAGGGCGCTCTGCTCGGCGGCATGGCCCTCAGTTGTGGGGTGGTTGCCGAACTCCTGGCCAGCCGTTTTCTTTCCCGTGGCGCAATCAAGCGTCTGCTGGCTGCACCCCAACAGGGTGAAGTGCTCTCTTATGCGGCGCTCTGGCGTTACTATCTGCCCTTGGCTCTGACCCCGTTCATTACCCTGGGCGTTCATCCGCTGGTCATCCTTTTTCTCGGCAAGGGCCGCTTTCCGTTCGAGTCGCTGGCGGTGATGCCGGTTCTGGGGGCCTTGACCTTTATCTTTCGCGCCATCGGCCTTTCATTTAGGGAGGTGGTGAGTGCGCTGCTCGGCAAGGATCTGCGTGGTTATCTGCCGATCCGCAACTTTTCCTACGGCCTGGCGCTGTTTGCCAGCGGCAGCCTGCTGCTGATTGCCCTGACGCCGCTCTCGACTCTCTGGTTGCAGCAGGTCGCCGGACTCAATCCCGAGTTGATCCATTTTTCCCGCTGGCCGCTGGTTTTGATGGCGCTGTTGCCGGCCGGTTCGGTGATCAGTTCCTTTCAGCGTGGGTTGTTGATGGAGGGGCGGATGACGCGGCCGGTGTCGACCGCGACCATCATCGAAGCGGCTGTGATTCTAGGGCTTTTGACCTTATTATTGCTCTATAGTAGTTTGTCCGGGGCGCTCTGTGCCGCGCTGGCCTATGTGGTCGGACGCTTGCTGGCAATCCTCTGGATGATATTCCCCTGTCGCCTGGTTCTGAAAAGAGAGGCGGCTGTTCCGAGCGACAAGTCGTTTGCCGAACCAGAAAGTGATGCTGATTTTAGTCTATGAAGAATAATTCAGGAGCATATTACGTCCTCGGCGCGGCCATGCTCTGGGGAACGACCGGCACCGCCCAGTCCTTTGCACCCGCCGGTTCCGACCCGATGGTGATCGGCGCCTTGCGCCTGCTGGTGGGCGGTCTGGCCCTGCTGGCCCTGGCAGTCTACCGCCGCGAACTCGGCAAGCTGAGCGATTGGAGATTGTTCCCGACCCTGCTGGGTGCTTTTTTGATCGCCGGTTATCAGCTCTGTTTCTTCGCCGGGGTGGCCAAAACCGGGGTCGCGGTCGGTACCGTTGTCGGCATCGGCAGTGCCCCGATTGCAGGCGGCCTTCTCGGGCGTCTGTTTCTGGGTGAAAAACTGGGGCGGCGCTGGCTGCTGGCGACTCTGCTGGCGATTATCGGCTGCACCCTCCTCAGCCTGACCGGGGGGGATGTTGCCGTTGATCCGCTGGGGGTTCTGCTGGTGCTTGGAGCCGGAGTTTTCTACGCCGCCTTCACCCTGGTCCTCAAGCTGCTCCTCGAAAACCACTCTTCAATTGCAGTGACGGCCGTCGTCTTCTGTCTCGGCGCTCTGCTGCTCTCGCCGATCCTGGTCCAGAGCGACATCGACTGGCTGCTCCAGCCGCGCTCGATCGCCGTGGCATTGCATCTGGGCCTGGTCGCGACCGCACTCTCCTATCTGCTCTTTGCCCGCGGGCTGCAGTGGGTGCAGGTCAGCACTGCGGTCTCCCTCTCCCTGGCCGAGCCGCTGACCGCAGCCCTGCTGGGGATTCTGCTCCTCGGCGAGCAACTTAACGCCCAGGCCTTCATTGGCATTGCCCTGATTTTTTGCGGGCTGGCACTGCTGGTACTGAAGCGTCGTCCCCTCCAGCGAGCAGCAGGATGACCCGCCAGGGGCGCGCCTATCTCTACGCTCTGATCGCGGTGCTGCTCTGGTCGACTATCGCCTCGGCCTTCAAAATCTCGCTGCGTTATCTTGAGCCGATTCAGTTGCTGCTCTATGCCGGTTCGGTATCGACCCTGTTGCTGGCGGCCATCCTGCTGGTGCAGGGTAAGTTCCGCCTGATCTTCTGCTGCACCCGTCGCCAGTATGCCATGTCGCTGCTGCTCGGCCTGCTCAATCCTTTTCTCTACTATCTGGTTCTGCTGCAGGCCTATAAGTTGCTGCCGGCTCAGCAGGCCCAGCCCTTGAACTATACCTGGGCGATCACCCTGGCGCTGTTGTCGGTGCCGCTGCTGGGGCAGAAACTGCGCCTCGTCGAACTGGGGGCCTTGCTCCTCAGCTATGCCGGGGTGGTGGTGATTGCCACCGAGGGCCGGCCCTTCAGTCTGCATTTTACCGATAGCACCGGGGTTGTGCTGGCGTTAGTCAGCACTATTATCTGGGCACTCTACTGGATCTACAATACCCGCGACACCCGCGATCCGGTGGTGGCGCTGCTGGTCAATTTTCTGAGC
>JAUXIR010000366.1 GCA_030620915.1 Geopsychrobacter sp.
CAGTCGGGCTTCAAGCAGGTCTTGTGGAACCTTTTGGGCAACGCAATCGCCTCTCAGCCTGAGGGTGGGGAGGTGCGGATTCAGACCCGTTTCGTTTTGGCTGAAGGAGAGCCATCCGTTTTCATCCTCGAGGTTGAAGACGAGGGCCCGGGGGTTCCAAAAGAGGTGTTGCCCCATATTTTCGATCCCTTTTTTACCACCAAGGAGGTAGGGAAGGGCACGGGACTCGGACTGGCAGTTGTAAGCAGCATCGTTGAGGGCCATAATGGCAAGGTTGAGGTGCGGAACCTGAGCCCCAGAGGCTGCCGGTTTCGTGTTCTGTTTCCTGCAGGAGAGCTTGAATGACTACTGCTTTTCGTCCGCGTATTTTGGTTGTCGATGATGACCGGGCATTGCTCGAGGCTCTCGTTCAGGCCTTGGAGCAGATGGGCTATGAAGCGCTGGGCGAGTGCGACCCCTTGCAGGGCTTGAACCGTGTCGGCTCCTGGGATCCGGATGCCGCGATCTTTGATCTCAAGATGCCGGGGATGGATGGACTGGAGTTGTTGCGCCGTGCGCTTGAGGCGCAGCCCGAGCTGCCGGTTCTGCTCCTGACCGCACATGGCACCATAGAGACTGCCGTTCAGGCGGTGCGCGAGGGGGCCTACGATTTTCTGGAAAAGCCCTTCGACCTGACCAAAATCGAATTGACTCTGCATAAGGCCCTCGATTATCGGGGGCAAAAGCGCCGCTACCGTTTGCTTGCCGAAACGACTGCCCGCAAGGGGGAGTTCGAGGGCATTGTTGGGGAGAGCGCCGCGATCCGCAAGGTCATTGAGTCCGTGACTGCCGTTGCGGAAACCGATTCCACGGTCCTGATCACCGGTGAAAGTGGAACCGGCAAGGAGCTGGTCGCTCGGGCGGTGCATGTTTCGGGTTCACGCAGGGAGAAACCCTTTGTGACCGTGGACTGTGCCTCCATCCCCGATTCCCTACTGGAGAGTGAACTGTTCGGCCACGTTAAGGGCGCCTTTACCGGCGCATATCGCGAGCGGGCAGGTTATTTCGAGGCTGCTGCCGACGGCACCGTTTTTCTCGACGAGATCGGCGAAATACCCCAGGTGCTTCAGAAAAAGCTGTTGCGGATCCTGCAGGAAAAAACCTTCACCCGCGTGGGCGAGTCCCGGCAACGGGCCACCGAGGCACGGATCGTGGCAGCGACAAATCGGAACCTCGAGAAGTGGGTGGAGGAGGGCGGGTTTCGCGAGGATCTCTTCTACCGGCTCAGGGTGATCGAAATACAGGTCCCCCCGCTACGCGAGCGGTCGGAGGATGTTCCCCTGTTGGTCCGTCATTATCTCGGCCGCTTAAACCGAAAGTTAAATCGCAAGGTTCAGCGAGTGACCCCTGAGGCCATGGCGATTCTTCAGCATTACACCTGGCCGGGAAATATCCGCGAGCTGGTCCATCTGCTTGAACAGATCATGACTTTTCATGATCCGCGGGTGCTGGAGCTGTCCCATCTGCCCCGCTACCTACGGACTGAAGCCGATCCGCTTATTCCTGCGGAAACCTATGTCGATCTCAAGGAGCAGCTGTTGGATGAGGCGGGCCTCAAGTATTTTCAGAAACTGATGAATCATTATCAGGGTAATATTACCCGGGTGGCTGAGCATGCAGGCCTCAATCGGCGCCACCTTCACCGGCTTTTTCAGAAGCTGGAACTTGACCCCTCCCGATATCGGCATTCCTGAGACATTTTAGTCCCACCTGCCTCTATTTTTAACTCCGCGGTTTTTAGGGCGCAGCCATCCCTGTGCCTCTTTGGTTTTGCGTCGGTCCGGATCCCGCTGCATTAAACGCGCAGGCTATCGTTTTTATCCCACTCTGTCCCGATCCCTGGGACATTTATGTCTCAGCATTTGGGCCCCTAATGAGACAACTATGTCTCGTTGGGGACAGATTCCCTACCTTTCCTTAATGCAAGGCACAACAGTGTTTTATATTCAACAGATTTAATCCCCTATAGAAAACAAATACTTAGCTGCCGACCAGCCAATCAGATTGGTTGTCGCGACCGGGATGGAACAGTGTTTGATATATAGCCTGGTGTAGCTTGATACAGCTGTGACCTGGATTCATTTCATCGATTTCATTGAGGCTGTGCAGGGTATTTTGGCTTTGCAGCCGCAAAAATGCGTAATAGCACACACCCAAGGAGGAGTAAAAACATGAAGAGGATTGCTTGGTTTGTCAGTCTGGCATCGTTGTTGATGTTGTTCAGTTCTTCTAACGTATTTGCGGCGGTCTCAATTGGAAAATTGGGAGAAGTTTTTGACGACATGACCCTGGGGATGGGGGTCAGCACCCTCTATCGGGTGGATAAAAACCCATATTTCGGAGCTTCGGGTGCCGCTACTCATGGTGTCGCTCAGGACGATGCCAACTGGGGCGAGGTGTCGGCGCGCTTCTCCCTGAATGCGCTCAAGAAGCTCGACTGGGCCGAGGTTTCGGCGTCGGTCGGCGGTTATTTTGCGACGACTGCCGGCCAGGATGTTTACGGCAGCCCGGCGGACAGTTCGACCACCGCACTCGATCAGGCCTGGATCAAGCTCGGCAATATCCAGGATTCGGGC
>JAUXIR010000254.1 GCA_030620915.1 Geopsychrobacter sp.
CATCAGATTCGTGTCCATCTATCGGAGGCTGGTTCAGCCCTGCTTGGTGACAGCCTTTACGGAGGTACGATGAACTCTGTCGGATATTCGTTGTCCCATCCGATGCTGCACGCTTTTCATCTTGCTTTTATCCATCCGGTCACTGCTGAAAAGTTGACTTTTGAATTGCCAATGCCGGCCGATATGCAGCGACTCTGTGCTAAATTGTTTGATGGTTCTGTCTGAGCTGTTTCTTTCGTCCTATGGGAATATCAATGCTGACTTATCCTCAATTTGATCCAATTCTTTTTCAGATCGGGCCACTGGCTATTCGTTGGTACGGCTTGATGTATTTGGGTGGTTTTCTTTTTGGTTCCTTCTGGATAGCGAGACTGGCCAGGGGGCGAGATATCGACCTGAACAAGGATCGCCTTTCAGATCTCATTTTCTATGCGGTATTGGGGGTGATTCTGGGTGGGCGACTCGGTTATGTCGTCTTCTATAACGGGACTTTTTTTCTTGAACATCCCTTGAAAATCTTCGCGGTCTGGGAAGGCGGCATGAGTTTTCATGGCGGACTTCTGGGTGTTGCTGTCTCCATGTTGATCTTCTGTCGCAGGTTTAACTACCCGGTGCTAACCCTGGGGGATCTTGTGGTCGCAGCGGCTCCTATCGGCTTGGGCCTGGGCCGTATCGGAAACTTTATCAATGCCGAGCTCTGGGGACGAACCACGGACGTCCCCTGGGGGATGATTTTCCCCTATGCCGGGGATTTGCCGCGTCACCCTAGTCAGTTATACGAAATGCTGCTCGAAGGGATCGTGCTGTTTCTGGTGATATGGATTTTACATCGGATCGGGGCACGAGATGGTGTGCCGTTCTTTTGTTTTTTTCTGCTCTATGGTGTTTTTCGATTTTTGGTCGAATTTGTACGGGAGCCAGACACACATCTTGGTTATTTGTGGGGCGGGGCGACCATGGGGCAGATATTGTCTCTGCCGATGATTGTTTTCGGACTGGCCGGATTGTTCTGGCTCCGGAAAAGGGAGTCCAAATGACAGACCTGAGGGCGATTATCTTTGATTGTGATGGCGTGCTCTTCGAAAGCCATCGCGCCAATCTGGCCTACTACAACAGAATTTTTTCCGAGTTTGATTATTCCCTGGTTAGCGACCCCCTTTCGGTGGAAGCGCATATCTGTCACACCGCCAGTAGCCCTGTCGTCCTGGCTGAATTGATGCGCGAATCCGACGTTGATGCGGCACTCTCTTTTGCTCAGGGAATCGATTATCGTGAGTTTATTCCGCTGATGACAGAATCTCCCGGGCTTAAATCGGCACTGGGACGTCTGTCCGCTAAATTTCCGTTAGCGGTTGCAACCAATCGTGGCAACAGCATGCAGGAGGTGCTGCGGCATTTCGATCTTGCTCAGTTTTTTGAAGTGGTCGTGACCAGTCGCGACGTTGAAAAGCCCAAGCCTGCTCCTGATATGCTTCTGCTGGCCGCCCGGCGACTCGGGAGATCGCCAGGGGACTGTCTTTTTATCGGGGATTCAGAGCTTGATCGAATCGCGGCAACTGAGGGGAGCATGCCATTCGTTGCCTTTGGAGAAGCGCTAAGGGTCGGACGCAGGGTCAACACGCATACGGAACTGGCGAAAATGTTGTTGGATGGGGGGAGATAATTCAGATTTCAGTGTAGTTTTTTAACCATTTCAAGCACATTGTGCTTATCGCTTCTGCGGTAGTTCACCTGATCCATCAGCCGTCGAATGATATGAATTCCGCGCCCACATTCGTCCGTGTCGTGCATATCGGTTGTCATTAGCTCGGCGAGGTCGAAGCCATCCCCTTCATCAAAAACCTTGACGTTCAAGGTCTCATCGGTCGCCGATATCTGAATCCGAATCTGCTTGTTCGGATCGTTCTCATTGGCGTGACAGATGGCATTTGTGATCGCTTCAGTCAGTACCAGGTTCAGATGATAGGCCAGTACCTCCCGGTCGCCGGAATAGCGACCGAGAGAATGAACCAAATCTTCTCCGATGCGACCAATCAGTCCCAAATAGCGGGTCTGATTGGGGATTATGATGTCGACCTCGACCTTTTCAGCCATGGTAAGTCAGCCCGTATTAGAAGCTCTCTTGTGCCTCATCAACTGAAGCAAAGATTTCAAAGACTCGATGTAGCCGGGTTAATTCAAACATTGAACGGACCTGCGGTTGCAAGCCGCAAAGTTTGAGGCTGCCTTCCCGGGCACTGGCGTTTTTGAAACCGGAGACCAGCGCCCCAAGCCCTGAAGAATCGACAAACCTGACAGCTGAAAGGTCTATGATCAGTTTACACTTGCCCTCATCGAACAGGGCCAGCATCTGTTCTTTAAAGGTGCCACTGTTGTGCGCGTCCATCCGCTCTTCCTCAATTTCAATCAGAACAATATCATCTATCTCTTCAGTTTTGAGTTGCATGCAATCTCTCCTTGTTGCGGTCAATGATGCTATCCGCTCCAGTATACCGTATTTAGTTATCTGTTTGGGCTTTGGATTCCGGGTTTAGCGGCTGCTGGTGGATGACTTTCATCACAACCAGCGAGATGTCGTCGATAAAGTGCCGGTTGCCGGTATACATGCGGATCTGTTCCAGAACATGATCGATCAGGTCCGCTGCGGGCAAATGATGATATTCCTCGATGAGGGCATTCAGGCGCAGCTCGCCAAATAGCTCCCCATTGCTATCTTCGGCTTCAGTAACGCCGTCGGTGTAGAGCACCAGAATATCACCTTCGGCGAGACGGGTTTTTCGTTGTTCGAAATCTATATCCGGTTTGATGCCCAAGATCATCCCGTCAGCATCGAGCATCTCACAGCTACCGGATTGACTGCGCCAGAGGGCCGGATTGTTGTGACCGGCATTAGCATAGAGCAGCTCTCCTGATTCCGGTTGGTATTGCAGATAGAACATGCTGACGAAGAGCTCTGCCCGGGAGAGATCTTCGCAGAAAAAACGGTTCAATTCATCGAGCATGGCATAGGGCTGTTCGATTTGGCGCATCGCCTGGATGAATGTGCGGGTTTCGGCCATGATCAGGGCGGAACCGATGTTGTGGCCTGAGACATCGGCGATAACCAGATCGAGGGTGCCGTTCGGGCGCCGAATGAAATCGTAGTAGTCACCACCGACCGCATGGGCCGGCACGCAGATTCCGGCAAGATCGAGATTGCTGAGTTCCGGGATTCCGACTGGAAGCAGGCTCATCTGAATGGTTTTCGCAATTTGCAGGTCGCGTTCCTGCTCGCGGGCACTCAGTAGTTTGACGAGTTGCTGATGATTGCGCCAGGCGATGCCGACTTGTCGGGCCAGATTGTTAAACAGGGCGACAAACTCATCGGTAAATATCCCCTTTGATGTGCGTGAAAACGCGGAAATTACGCCGACCGGTTCGCCTTCAACGACGATCGGGGAATGAGCGAATGACTTGATTTTTTCGCGATGAATAATCTGCGCAGATTCTAATTTGTCCAGATGCTCGGTATCGTTTACAACCGAAGAGGTATTGGATAGGAATGTCGATCCGATATAGGTCTTCATGTCGAGGTTGCGTTCAGATTCGCCAAAATGTTCGCTGGTCATCCCCATCTGGGCCTTGACCGCCAGGGTCATACTCTGCTCGTCAAGGAAGCGGATAACACAAAGATCGAATTTGAATTGCTGCATCAGCAGACTCAGCAGACC
>JAUXIR010000260.1 GCA_030620915.1 Geopsychrobacter sp.
AGGCCTTGAGCTGCTGCCTGCTGGTCGCAGTGCCGGTCGGGTTGTTGGGGGAGCAGAGGTAGATGACATCGACTTTTTCGCTCGGGAATGCGGGAGCAAAGTCATTCTCTTCGGTGCAGGGCATGTAGACCAGGCCCTCGTAGTAGCCCTTGTCGTTCGCCTCGCCGCTGCGGCCGACCATGACGTTGGTATCGTTGTAGACCGGGTAGACCGGGTCGCCGATCGCCACCTTGTTACCGAGGTCGAAGATGTCGAGGATGTTGGAGCTGTCGCACTTGGAACCGTCGGAGATGAAGACCTCGCAGGTCTTTAACTCAACGCCGAGGGGTTGGTAGGCCTTGTCGATGATAATCTGAGCTAGCCAGTCATAGCCCTGTTCGGGGCCGTAGCCGTGAAAGCTCTCGCCCTTGGCCATGTCGTCGACGCCTTGATGGAAGGCGGCCAGAACCGCAGGGACCAGCGGCTTGGTGACATCGCCGATCCCCAGACGGATAACCTGGGCGTCCGGGTTGGCAGTGGTAAATTCAGTGACGCGGCGGCTGATCTCGGGGAAGAGATAACCGGCCTGCAGTTTCAGGTAATTGTCATTAATACGTGCCATGTATTCCTCCGTTGGAGGAACGGCCCCTTTTCGCAATCTCGGCGTCAGGCTGCGTGAAAACGGTACTCGACTTAGCGCTGCTGCGCCTGTACTGTTTTCATTTGCCTTTCTTGACCTTGCAAAAAAAAGCTCGTTCCTTGTGCGTTTATCGATTTGATTTATGAAAAGGCGATCGGGTATTCCGATCGCCTTTTGTTCATTTTTTAGTCTGTACCCTTTAGTCAAAGGCTCCTGTTCAGCGTTCATGACGCTGTTTATTTCAGATCAAGAACATCCTGCATATCGTAGATGCCGGGGGCTTTGCCTTTGATCCAGCCAGCCGCGCGGATCGCACCACGGGCAAACATGTCACGGCTCATGGCGCGGTGGGTCAATTCAATCCGCTCGCCCATACCGATGAAATAGACCGTATGTTCGCCGACGATATCGCCGCCGCGGACCGTCTGCATGCCGATCTCTTCGCCGCTGCGTTCACCGCACATCCCCTCGCGATGATAATTGGCAACCTCATTGTAGTCGCGTCCCAGGGCCTCGGCGACCACTTCACCCATGCGGACTGCGGTGCCGCTGGGGGAGTCTTTCTTCTTGTTGTGGTGTAGCTCGACAATTTCGACGTCGAAACCATCACCCAGGGTTTTCGCCAGGTCCTTGAGCAGTTTAAAGCAGACGTTGACGCCGACACTCATATTTGGCGCAAAAACAATCGGCGCTTTTTCGGCATAGCCGTCGAGCTGTTTGCGCTCATCGGGTGTGAAGCCGGTCGAGCCGACGATCATCGCCTTGCCGAGGCGGGCACAGACGGCGGCGTTACGCAGGCTGACCTGGGGGAAGGTAAAGTCGATCAACAGATCGGCATTGGCGAGCGCTGCTTCGAGGGAATCGCCGATCATCACACCCAGGTCGCCACATCCGGCAACATAGCCGGCATCCTGGCCCATTTTCGGGTGTCCGGCCATCTCGACCGCTCCGGCAACCTGCAGCTCAGGAGCTTCAGTGGCAAGGTTGATGATCCGCCCGCCCATGCGTCCGGCGGCGCCGGTGACTACTATTTTTGTCATGATTAAAACCTTAAATCGTTACCCTTGAGGCCACTTGTTCGCTACGCTCACTCAAGACACCAAGAGCACCAAGGAAATCTCGAACCCTGGGTCTAAGGTATCAATCAACTTAATGGTTTTGTCTTTCTTGGTGTCTTGGTGGCTAAATTGTTCTTTAACTTTTAGATCAGTTTAAATTTCTTCAGAATAGTCCGAAGTTTTTCGCGATTTGCGGCCTGAAGTGGTGATAATGGCAGACGGACATGATCACCGCAGAGGCCCATCAGGCTGGCCGAAGTCTTGACCGGAACCGGGTTGGCTTCGATGAACATCGCCTGATGAAGTTCAAGCAGTTCGAGGTGCAGCTGACGCGCCGATGTGTAATCACCGTTGGTCGCAGCAGTCACCATCTGCTTGACCTGGGCCGGAGCGATGTTGGCGGTGACCGAGATCACCCCTTTTGCGCCACAAGCCATCAGCGGAAAGGTGAGAAAGTCATCACCCGAAATCACGTCGATCTTGTCACCCGCTTTGGCGAGAATTTCACTGGCCTGGATCAGGTCGCCAGAGGCTTCCTTGATGGCTACAATATTTTCAATTTCAGCCAGCCGGCAGGTCGTGGCAGCCGTCATGTTGATTCCGGTGCGGCCAGGGACATTATACAGGACCTGCGGCAGAGCGACCTCTTCGGCCAGTTTCTTATAGTGCAGGTAGATCCCCTCCTGCGAGGGTTTGTTGTAGTAGGGACAGACCAGCAGCAGGCCGTCGACACCCATCGCCTTGGCATTTTTGGACAGGTGGATCGCTTCGGCGGTATTGTTGGCACCGGTACCAGCGATAACAGGAATCCGTTTGTTGACTTGCTCGATGCAGGCCTTGATCACGCGTGGATGCTCGTCAAAGCTCAGGGTTGCAGATTCACCGGTTGTCCCGCAAGGGACAATGACGTCGGTGCCATTTTCAATCTGAAACTCAATCAGCTGGCGGTAGCTCTCTTCATCAAAGTTTCCTTCGTTATCGAAGGGGGTGATGATAGCGACCATCGATCCTTGGACCATCTTTCTCTCCTCTCCCCACTTTTAAGGTGACAGACTCTGCATCGAGGCTGTCCAGAATGTCTCGCTTGATTGTATGGCTAACCCCCAGATCCGGGGCTAAATAAAGGGTATAGCTAACACAGCCTCAGTCTAAAAGTAAAGGGAGATGCGGGGCCGTAGAGGAGGTTCTAACCTGCTGTTGGCCGGGCAGAAATCTCGACACTGGGCAGGCTTTCGAGCATCTGGCCCGCGAAGTTGAACAGGCTGCGAACCCGGTAGTAATAAGTGCGAGAATTTTGTAGGCCGTAATCAGAAAATTCGACTTTTTCGATGGGTCGCAGGTTGAGCGCCAGCGGTCGAAAAGGCTTATCCCCTTCGCGGCGATAAATCTGATAGCCGACCAGTCCGGCTCCGGCTGGAATTGCCGTCGGCTGCCAGTGCAGCACTATCGATCTGTCATAGGCCGTGATGCTGAGTCCGGTGGGGGCAGCAACCGGTTGGCGAAAATCTTGTTTGAGGATGAGCGACTGGCCAAGATCACCCAGGCGGTTGCGCGCCTGCAAGCGATAGCGCGCTGTCTGCCCGAGTATGGCTCCGCTGTCACTGAGGAGAAAGAGTGCCCCGACACTCTGTGCCGGAGCGGGGAGGTCTGGATGAACTCGGGCAATCAGCGGCCAGGGGTCGCGACATTCCGCGCAGAATTCACTCTCGGTGCTGAAGAGCCGCTCGACATTGACGCTATCGAGGTCGGATA
This sequence comes from Geopsychrobacter sp., assembly GCA_030620915.1. Classification (GTDB taxonomy): domain Bacteria; phylum Desulfobacterota; class Desulfuromonadia; order Desulfuromonadales; family Geopsychrobacteraceae; genus Geopsychrobacter. The sequence goes on from JAUXIR010000260.1 coordinate 3,430, forward strand.
ATGCTGACCCATCCTGATTTCGTTGCGGCAGCTTCCACTGGAGTTGGAATCCGACGCCGCGCTGTAGCAGTTTGGCAGATTTTACCGCCCCTGGCAGTTTCTGTTGAAACGGGCGGATCGGACCCTTATTGCCACAGCCCGCCAGCAGAAGCAGGGTCAAACAGGTCGGCAATAGATATCTGATTTGCATAGGAGCTCAGTTCGGTTTGAATCGAT
>JAUXIR010000326.1 GCA_030620915.1 Geopsychrobacter sp.
ATGTGGCTGGGGATCAACCGCTTTCGCGGTCGGCGCTTGATGATCACGATGCTGAATACCCTGATGGCGCTGCCGACTGTGGTCGTCGGGCTGGTGCTGTTTGGATTGTTCAGCCGCCAGGGACCACTCGGTAGTCTGGGTCTGCTCTTTACGCCCTGGGCGATGATCGCCGGGCAGACGGTGCTGGCGACACCGATCGTTGCCAATTTAGTTTTGACCGCCGTCAGCGGTTCCGATCAACGGATTATGGATACGGTTCTGACCCTGGGTGCAACCCGCTACCAGGCAAGCATTCAGTTGTTGAAAGAGATCCGTTTCGGGGTGATGGCGGCGGTGATCGCCGGGTTCGGCCGGGTGATCGCCGAGGTTGGAGTGGCGATGATGCTCGGCGGCAATATCCGTGGGGTAACGCGGACCATGACCACGGCGATTGCCCTGGAGACCAGCAAGGGTGAATTTGCCTTCGGGCTGTCGTTGGGCATTGTCCTCTTGACGGTTGCCCTGCTCGTCAATTTATTCTTAAACCTGTTGCAGCAAAGGTGAGTCGATGGAACCGGTTATCTCGATAAAGAATATTTCGGTCTGTCAGGGGGAGGATTTTCGTCTGTCGATTGAGAGCCTTGACCTGCAGCCGCGCCGGACTTACGCATTGACGGGGCCGAACGGAGCAGGGAAGAGCACTCTGCTCAGAATCATGGCTTTATTAATCCCGCCCCAAAGCGGAACGGTCAGCTTTGCCGGCACCGGGACTGAAACTCTTGCGCAGCAGCGGCAAAAGGTGACCCTGGTTGAGCAATCTCCCTATCTGCTGGTGGGAAGTGTTTATGATAATCTAGCCTTTGGACTTAAGCTGCGTGGAATCCGTGGCACAGAGCAACAAAAACGTATTCAATCAACCCTGGAGCTGGTTGGACTCGCCGGCTTTGAGCAGCGCAAGGCCAACAAACTCTCCGGTGGCGAGGTGCAACGCGTGGCCTTGGCTCGCGCCCTGGTGTTAGAGCCGCAAGTGTTGTTATTGGATGAGCCGACCTCCAACATCGACAGCAAGAGCATGCAGGCGTTTGAGGATTTACTCGGCAGATTGCCGAGCTACGGAGTTACCGTTGTATTTTCCACCCATGACTTGTCGCAACCAGAGCGCGTCGGTGGAGAGATAATTCGCATCGAAAATGGTCGTCTGCTCAAGCCCTATCAGGCAGCGGAGCAAAGCCTTAATATACAGGAGTAAAAAGAATGGCTAAAACCTTTGAATGTGCAAGGGCACTGATCCTTGAGAAGATCTCCGTACTGCCGACAGAATCGGTCTCCCTCCTCGATGTCGTTGGACGGGTTCTTGCCGAAGAGATCAGGGCTCCCTGGGATCTGCCGCGTTGGGATAACTCGGCCATGGACGGTTTTGCCGTGCGGGCCGAAGATTGCGGTCCAATGAAGCCGCTCTTGATTGATGGCTATATCCCGGCTGGTGGTACTGCAGATGGCATCTTTGTCAGTCCGGGAAGGGCAGTCCGGATCATGACCGGCGCACCGACCCCGCCAGGCTGCGATACGATTATTCCGGTGGAAGAGACCGAGGAGACTGACGACAGGGTATTGATAAACGGCCGGGTTCGAGTTGGTGCTCATATCCGGGTTCGCGGTGAAGACGTACAAAAGGATGAGGTGGTTATTGTTGCCGGCAGTGTTCTGAGACCGGCAGAAATCAATATGCTCGCTTCATTCGGATTTAAAACCGTTGCCGTTTTCAGACGACCGAAGGTCGCCATCCTCTCGACCGGTGACGAACTGGTCGAACCGGGCGAGCCGATCGGGCCGGGTCAGATCGTCAACAGCAACGCCTACTCTTTGGCCGCAGCGGTCAGGGAGGTCGGTGGCGAACCTGTGCTGCTCGGTATTGCGCGAGACAATCGCCAAAGCCTCACCGAAAAGATGAATGCCGGATTGCAGGCCGATGTGATGATTACCACGGCCGGAGTATCGATGGGGGACCGTGATCTGGTCTGCGAGGTTCTGCAGGAAGTGGGGGTCGAACGCCTGTTCTGGAAGGTTGATATCAAGCCCGGCCGCCCGACAGCCTTCGGCCTCAAACATGGCAAGCCGGTTTTTTCTTTGCCCGGCAACCCGGTGTCGAGCATGGTGACCTTTGAGGAATTCGTGCGGCCCGCTCTGCTGAAGATGATGGGACATCGGCGGCACATCAAACCCTTCGTCAAGGCGTGCCTGCAAGAGACAATCTCTAAGAAATCGGGTCGCACACAGTTTCTGCGGGTTCGGGTGGTTGATAACGGAGAGCGTCTCATTGCGTCAAGCTCAGGGGATCAGAACACCGGGATCTTGCGCACCATGCTGCGCGCCAATGGCATCGCCGTGCTTCCGGCCGACCGGGAAAAGATCGAGGCCGGAGAAGAGGTCGATATCCACATGATTGCTGCCGTTGCAGATTTCGATGTGTCCATTTAATAGGCTTTGATCGGGTCTAATTCCCCGCAGCTTGCTGCGTGACTTAGCAAAGGTTGCAGGCTGTTGATACCCTGTAGCTTGCTGCGGGGTGATTCATTAAAGAAAGGCCGAATGAGAAAACAAAGCGGGCATTCTGGGTCGCTTGGATATTGTGCAATAAGGAGTGACCAACTCGGGATTTCCGGTTGGCTATTTCGACGTCTGACAGCTGCTAAATTGTGAGGCACTTAGATTGAAACAGCAATATTCAGAGCCGTTGGTTGATTATCGAGGTCAGGATCTTCTCGCCGAAGGCGTCGTCAGGACACGCAAATCCGCGGCCAGAATCAAGATCTTTCTATATCTTCAACCTGGCTCTACAACTCATCACCATTCCAAGCGCCAGAGGGCGCGTGAAATGGTGATGTTTTACTGAGCAGGTCTTCAGGCGGTCGCATCCCACTTTATCACATCGACTGGGCAGACATCGTCACATGCCCCGCAATCAATACAGATCTCCTTGTCGATCACATGAACCTCTCCCTGTTCACTAATGGCATCAACCGGACAAACCGCCGC
>JAUXIR010000105.1 GCA_030620915.1 Geopsychrobacter sp.
ATCTGGGTATAATCCGCATCGGTCGGTTTCTCCGGCAGGCCGAAAGACCAACCGAGGCTGTCGATCAGTTGCAAGGCCCAGTCACGCTGGGTGATCTGAGCCTGAGCAAGTGCAGGCAACAGCAGAAACAGTAAGGGCAGCAGCAGGCGTCTCACAAAAAACTCCTCAATGAATACATTCAGGACTCGAGTGTGCGGATCAGTTCCTCAACCTTGGCGACATCGGCCTTACTGCCGATAAAGACTGGTTCGCAATGCCCGATCCCTTCCGGCTCGACATCGAGAATCCGCTTATGACCGTTGGATGCGGCACCGCCGGCCTGTTCGATCAGAAACGCCATCGGGTTCAATTCATAGAGCAGCCGCAGTTTCCCCCGGGGAAGCCCCTTGAGGTGTGGGTAGAGAAAAACTCCATGCCCCTTGATCAGCACTTGATTGATATCGGGCACGAAACCACCGCTGTAACGCAATTTGCTTCCCCGATCCTCCAGGTCACTGACAAAGGCTTCGACCGCCGGCGTGTATTTGTTACGTGTGCCGCCTGGAGCATAGATATTGCCGGTTTCAGCAATCTTGATATCTTCTTGAACCAGGGTATATTCCATCAGGGCGTTCATGGCAAATTCGTGGGTACCGTGGCCGGTCGTATAAACCAGGGTGCAACGCGGGCCGTAAAGCACGTAGAGTGCCGCAACCAGTTCACGTCCCGGGCTGAGGACATCGGCCCCCTTGTAGATGCCGACAATTGTACCGACTGCCAGATTGACATCGACCAGGGATGAGCCATCCAGCGGATCATAGGCGATTGAGTATTTGCCATTCGGATCGACAACCTGAATCTCATCATCTTCCTCTGAAGCGATACAGGCAATCACCCCGGTATGAGTCATCCGCTTGCGGATAATCCGGTCTGCCAGCACATCGAGCTCGAGCTGTGTTTCACCATAGAGGTTCGAGGTGCCGGCCACTCCAAGCTCGCCAGTACGGATCGAATTAATAATGTAGCGACTGGCCGTGGCAAGTTCGTAGATAACCCGTGTGAGATCACGGTCTTCCTCACGTTCGCGCAGATGCCGTCGAAGATCGACCTGAAAGGGAGTGGAACCGGGTTCGTTGGTCAAGATTGCCTCCTTATAAAGAATCAGAATCTAATATTCATTAATGGGCTGAAGTTTAGTCTATGGGGCAGGTTCGAGCAAGGAGAAATCCAGCTCGACGGCACGAAAGCACCGGGGTCATATCAAGGGTTAGAGTTGCCGCCGCCAGTCGCGTTCAAGGGAGACAAAACCGACCCCATAATCGCCATAAACAAGATCTATTGCATCGCGAGTGCCGGAGCCACTCTTAAACAGTGGCAACAGTTCTGCCATCTGGTACCAGCCGAAGCGATCGATCAGATAGCTGACAAAAGAATAACTCTGTTCGTAGGCCAGACCGATCCGTTTGGGCGCGATTGCGCGAAACTCCCCTTCGAGCTCCTGCATAGCGAAAAGTTTTCCATCCGCCAGGGTCGCCTCAAGTTGCACCAGCGCAGGGTTGTCCTGCTCTCGCGCGGCAAGCTCGGCCAGACCTTCATTGAGCCAGAAAGGAACACGATTGCCAGCCATCTCGCGTACCATCACATGCATGAATTCATGTGCCAGAAGAGCCTTTACATTGCTACTGACACGTGTCAGCCCGCCGATCGAGAGACGAATCTTGCCGTCATATAGACCGGCGGCCCACTCCGGCGAACCGGTCAACCCACTGAATTGATGTTGGGTATAGAGGATCACCGGCGTTTGACGTTCCGGATAGTGGCCGAGTTTTGCCCCTGACCAAGTATAGGCCTCTTCCAAGGCGTCAAGGATTGCGCCACCGACGTCGGCTTTACTATTTTCAGCATAACTGAGGATGAAGTGGCCGCTGTAGTAGCGATCAAGCTCTTTTTCAACCTTTAGTTCACGTTCTGCCTTTTCAAGTCTCGCGGCTAAAGATGCGTTGCCGGAATCGAGAAAGAGAGCCCGCTGCCAGATATCCACAGCTTCAAACATACGATCGGTCTCATAATATAGCTGTCCAAGCTGCCCAAGGACCCGAGGTTCATCTCCAGTCATTGCCAAGGCTTCGTTCAACTCACTCTCGGCTTCACCGAAAGTACCATTTTTCATCAGGGCAATACCGCGAAGCAACCAAAGTCGCGGCTCCTGATCGTTGTACCCTTTTCCTTCCTGCAACAACTCAGCAGCCCGCCCATAGTTACCTGCATGAATCTGTTGTTGCCCCGCCCCAAAATATCCCATCGCTATATTTTTACGGATCACGGCATTATCAGGACTTTCGCGATCAGCCTCAATCAACAATGCCAGCGCCTGCTCGAACTGCTGCTGATTGAGTAACTTAATTGCGGCTTCGTTTTTCTGCCAGACACCCCGCTCATAAGCGTCCAGGTCGAACGTCGGCAAGGACAGGGAGAGTAGAATTAACAGCACAAGATATCGCATGAAGATATCAGTCCTTCTCAGTATGAGGAAAGTCACACCAGAGCAGGGTCGCGCCGCTAACCGCCAGCGGAATGCAGAAAAACTGCAACAACGGAATCGCCAGCAGGCAAAAAACTGCGCAGCCGAAGCCGGCCATCAACAAGGGACGGCCAAAAACATAGCGGCGTTGTTGACCGAAGCCGACCTGTTTTCGCATCAGCACAAAACTGAGATATTCGATCACCAGAAAAAATAGGGTGAAGAGCGGCGCCAACACCGCATAGGCGAGCGGCCCGAATCCAGGCAGGAGATTCATGAGCAGCAGCAGGATCATGCCGACGATGAAGAAAAGCTGTTTCTTCAGCTCGGTCAGCATCGCCCGACCGGATTCAGCAACAAAGCCGCTCAAGCTAAAAGGGCTGGCTTCTCCGGTCCCCTTGACCAGAATCTCTATCCGCTCGGAGAGTAGTTCGTTAAAGGGTGAGGCCAGCAGATTACCGACCACGGTAAAACCGAAGAAAACCACCACCGTGGTCAATAGCCCGGCGACAACCCAGGCCAGATAGTAGAGAACGGCAAGGTACCAGGCGTCGCCCTGCGGCAGGTACTGCCCAAGCAGGTGAGTGAACAGATCGATACCGAAATAGACCGCCAGCGAAAAGACCACCAGGTTGATCGCAAAGGGAATAGCGACAAAACGCAGCAACCCTGGATGTTTCAATAAAAAACGCGGCGCACGAAACACATAGGCAAAGCCGCGCCCGAAACTGGCCACCGGTTGCAGAACAGAGGTAACGGGGTTCATGCTTCCATCTCCTTTTTACAGGCAGCCAGCCCGGCTTTCAGATTCGGGTAGAGGAGTTCGATATCGAGCTTTTTCAGCATCAGCCGATTATCCATCCGCCGTGACTCATCAATATAGCTGAGCATCAACGGGTTCATCACCTGGGTCGCTTCGGATCGACCAATCTGCTCCGGGCGCGGCAGATCGAAATGCTCGGCCACGGCGTTGAAATAATCGGTCATGGTGCCGTGTTCGCCGTCACTGACATTGAAGATGTCGCCCCCTTCCCCCTTAAGCGCCGCTGCGACGCAAATCCGCGCCAGGTCCTCGGCATGGATCCGGTTGGTGATATTTGACTCTTCGGGCTTCAGAACCGGATGATTCTGCTGCAGGCGCTGCAGTGGAAGTCGGGTCGGACCGTAAATACCGGTCACGCGCAAAATAACCAGCGGCACGCCAAACTCTTGTGCCATCTGCTGTAGCTGCGCTTCGGCATCGGCACGCCGTTTCGCGCGCGCCGTCTGGGGATTGATCGGCACATTTTCATCGATCAGCCCACCGCCACAGTCTCCATAAACTCCACTGGTACTGATGTAGATGACCTTGGCCGGAAGATTGTCTGCACTGACCTGAGCACAGAACACCCCGACCCGCGGATCACTGAAACCGCCACCGGGGGGTGGGGCGGTATAAAAGACCGTACGTCCGGCCAGCGGCAGAGTCCCGAGATTTTCGGGATCGTCAAAGCTGTCGAGAATTGTCTGAAAGCCTTGCGCGGCGAGCCGGGCAAACTTCTCCTCACTGCGGGTGATTAAAGCGATCGGCAAACCGCTCGCTTCCGGCTGCAGCGAGATGCGCCTAGCGATATCCCCGAATCCGGCAAAAAAAATCTTCTTCACCACCAACCCTCTCTATTTCAAGCTCTTGCTGACAATTTCAAACAGATCGCGCGACAACTCCTGCTGCTGCAACTGCTCCAGCTGCTCGCGCATCAGCGCACTTCGGGTCGCTTCAAAACGTTTCCAGCGCGACAACGGCAGGGCCATACGTGCTGCCAGCTGTGGATTGCGCTGATTCAGCCGCAGAATCTGCTGGGTCAAAAAGCGATAACCGGCACCATCGACTTGATGAAAACCGGCCGGGTTGCCGGCCGCAAAGGCACTGATCAAGCTACGCACCCGATTGGGGTTGTCCAGGGTAAAGGCGGGATGTTCCAGCAAGGTCGCTACATCCTCACAGATTGTTTCACGGTCGGCCGTCGCTTGCAGCATAAACCACTTATCGACCACCAGCGGCTGCTCCTGCCAACGCAGGTAAAAATCCTCAAGAATTGCTTGTCGCTGTGGCACCGCACTCGAGGCCAGACAGCTAAGTGCCGCCAAGCGATCGGTCATGTTGGCGGCAAATTCGTACTGCTGCAGGCACAGCTCGACCACTTCGGCATCATCCAACAACATCAACAGGCTTAAACAGAAGTTTTTCAGGCTGCGATTGCCAACCTGCTGAGGGTCCAGCCCATAGGCCTGGGTCTGGCGGCTGGCGCGCAAACGCGCAATCAACGGCTCCCGGCCGGCCGTCGCCAGTTGGCGGCGCGCCGCCTGGCGCAGCAGATGGATACGACCGGGATCGATCGCTCTCATCTGTTCACCCAGATAGACCTCAGACGGCAGAGTCAGCAGTTGAGCCAGCAGACCGGCATCGGCATGCCGATCTGCCAGAGCCTGAGCCCAGCTATTCACGAACAGATCACTGAGAACCTGTGTGCCGGGCCCATCGAGGGCCGCCAGCAATTCACGCTGGGCCAGTTGTTGGGCCGCCTCCCAACGATTGAAGGAGTCGCTGTCGTGGGCCATGCGAAAAGCGAGTTCGGTATCCGGCTGGGAATATTCAAGGATGACCGGTGCCGAAAAGCCGCGCAAGGGGGAGAGCACCGGTTCTTCCGCAACAGCCTCAAAGACAAACTCCTGTTCGGCCCGCTGCAGATCGAGCACCAGAGTCGTCATCCCCGACTCCTTATTCCCGGCCAGATTCAATGGTAGATCGGCGCCATCGGCACCGAGCAGTCCTACGGCGAGCGGAATCTGACAAGGTTTTTTTTCAGCCTGGTCCGGGGTCGCCGGGCAGCTTTGTCGACAGACCAGACGATAGGTCTGGCTGGCGGCATCATAGTCGGTCTCAAGCGTCAGGCGTGGCGTACCAGCCTGGGCGTACCAACGGCGAAACAGTGAAAGATCGCGGCCACTACACTCTTCTAAAGCTGCGACAAAATCGTCGGTTGTTACCGCCTGACCGTCGTGCTTGCGCAGATAGTGCCGCACCCCCTGGTTGAAGAGTTGCTTGCCGAGCAGCGTCTGTTGCATGCGGATCAGTTCGGCGCCCTTGTTGTAGACCGTCACAGTATAGAAATTATTGATCTCAACATAGGAAGCCGGCCGGACCGGATGGGCCATCGGTCCGGCATCCTCGGGAAACTGGCTTTGACGCAGGATACGCACGTCATCGATCCGCTTGACCGCTGCCGAGTTGAGATCGGCAGAAAACTCCTGATCGCGAAAAACGGTCAAACCCTCTTTGAGACTGAGCTGGAACCAGTCACGGCAGGTCACCCGATTGCCGGTATAATTATGAAAATATTCGTGGCCGATGACCGCTTCGACCCCGAGAAAATCGTTGTCGGTCGCAATCTCGGACCGCGCCAGCACATACTTGGAATTGAAGACGTTCAGCCCCTTATTCTCCATCGCGCCCATATTGAAATCATCGACCGCCACGATCATATAACGATCGAGATCATATTCAAGGCCGTAGACCTCTTCGTCCCACTGCATCGATTTCTTCAGCGAGAGCATGGC
>JAUXIR010000033.1 GCA_030620915.1 Geopsychrobacter sp.
TGTCGCTGATGGAAGGAAAGGCCTTGGGGCAGGAGGGCCGTGCCCAGCAGGGAAAAATCCGAGGCGTAAGCCAGCACCGCTTTATGAATCGCTGGCACTTCCGGCAAAGATCCGTTGGCCCGAAACCAAACCTCCCGGCACGGGGAACCCGGTTCGGGATGGAGAGGATCGATTGGGTGGATGGGGCGAAATTCGATGGGCCGCTCTTGCAGCAAAAGCTTGCGGATTTTTTCAGTGGCCTTCTCCGCGGCTTTTTTCCCAAGTTCAACCTTGTCGGGCAAACCCTCTGGCCCTGGCACTTGGGGCATCTCGGCCTGGTGCTCGATGCCCTTTTCCATGATCTGGAAAGAAGCCGACATGTTGAAGATCGCTCGACCGTGCTGGATGGCGACAACCCGCCGGGTGGTAAAACTCCTGCCATCCCGAATCCGGTCGACCTCATAAACAATTGGCGCCCGCATATCGCCCGGGCGGAGAAAATAGGCGTGCAGCGAATGGGCTTCGCGCCCCTCGACAGTTTGGCCGGCTGCAATTAGAGCTTGGCCGAGAACCTGCCCGCCGAAAACGCTTTTCCCTCCAATGTCACGGCTATTTCCGCGAAACAGGTTCTCCTCGAGGCGCTCAAGGGACAGGTGCTTGAGCAAATCTTGAACAAGATCTTTCATAGTAGATTGCCTCAGCGGTTCTTGACCAGGTTTGAAATTGCCTTGAACTCCAGGGCCACCGAGGTCCCCATCAGCTGGAAGAGCACTGTCTCGGCGGTTGTCACCGTGGCGCCCGCCTGGGCGGCGAGTTCCAGGGCGTTCTGGTAATCGAGCTTGCTCCGCGAGATAATCGCGTCACGTACCAAGTGTACGCTGTAGCCACCCTCGAGCAGGCCTAACACGGTCTGATAGACGCAGACATGCGCCTCCATACCGGTCACTATCACCTGAGGCCTGCCCAAGTCGGTCATGTAGTCCAAAAACCTCGATTCGCCGCAACAACCGAAGCTCACCTTTTCAATAACCTTGCTCTTGCACGCCTCGGTTAACTCCGACACCGTTGGCCCCAGCCCCTTAGGGTACTGTTCCGTAGCAACAACCGGCACTTTTAGGTGTTCAGCGCCCTCAACCAGAAACTGGATGTTCCTCAGTGTCTTCTGATAGACCATTTCGGACATGGTGGGGATCAGCCTCTCCTGCACGTCCACGACCAGCAGCAGGGCCTTGTCTTTTTCAAGCGAGAATCGGGAGAGGTCTTGGTTCATGGGGGGGGGAGCCTCCTTGATAATTCCTGGGAAAAAATACAGTTGATGGCATCCGGCAAGCCGAAAAAACTGTATTATGTCCCAGGAATGTCCCCTTTGTCTATTGCCCTGCCGCGTCGCTGGAAGCGACTCCCCATCACCTTGACGCCTGACGCCTGACTCCTGTTGAAAGTTTCGGTCATCGCAACGGTCAATTAGGGGGGAAACTGAATTCAGGTAATTCAGGGTATCCAATGCATCGTTAGCAAGGTCTTCGGGCAATCATCCGCTACCCGCTGAAATCGTCTCAGATGTTGTTCCACCACTTTTTATGCGTTCGTTGAGACGCAAAATGCCCCTGTCCTACTGACCCCGCAATCCAGAACACCGAGTACTTGTTTTTCAAAACTTAGCAGAATTGGATCATCTTCAGATTTTGCCCCTTCAAAAGTGAAATCCTGACTTTTGAAAGAGCGATCTCCCCGTGATTTTCCTTTCAAATGTCCTTCCATAACTCCCGCCCCTTGGCACAGCTTCGTCTGAGCAATTTTCAAAAGACAAATTCCGATTTTTGAAATGATTTCTCGGCTGCCAGTTATCGCTAACCATTTACACAAAGGAACCTACAGGCTCGGTTATCGAAAAGAGACGGAAGATCTTCTAATCTGCTTTCCCTTGGCGTAATTGCTTGCGAGCTCCATAAAAATTCCGACATCTTCGTCCAGGTTTGTTTGCGTACCGTCGAAGTAGAATGACCTAATTGGGAACCCGTCCAGTTCTTGGCTGACACGGGGATAAAAAGCTTCGGCGGAAATTCCGTTCATACAGGAAAAGGGGCTGATATCCGCCATGCCATCGGCCCTTTTGCGGTGCAGCCAGACCGCCTTGCCAAGGCTGAGCAGATTCTCTCCCATCGCCGCATGCGGATCGATATAGCGACCACCCAGTGCCACCAGTTCAGCGGCCGGTGGCTCATCCAGGCCGCTCAGTGCATCTCCGAAGGGGGCGTGCAATTGATGCTCTTCCCGTTTTTGGATCCAGTCACTCAGCCATGCTTTGAGCCTTCGCAATGAGAAACTGCTGTCGAAGCAACGGAGCTCCTCCATTTCCCAGAAGTTGCAGTAGAACAGCCATTCGCAGACATCCGAGACCCAGACCTCGCCCCCGAACTGCTCGACCTTGCGCACGAAGTCATCGTTGCTGAAGGTGTTGAGGCGGCAGAATATTTCGCCTGCGATACCTATCAGCAGTCTCTCATTACTGTAATCGGCATCGATAGCGTTGAACTTTTCTCGGCAGCTGTTAAGGCATGCCTGCAGATCGGTAAACTTATCTCTGCCACGGCGATCAGGTCTTGCGATTACCTCTGCGGCCGAGGTGATACATTGCTGGTAAACGGCGTCGGTCTCACCGGCCACAGACTCGTAGGGACGGATCCGGTGCAGCATTTTGCTCAGCTGGTCGCCGGCCACGATGGCCCACCAGCCGTATCGGAAGGCGGCCGCCCCGATATCCTCCAGGCCACGATAGCCGTTTTCGCAGCTCGGGGAGAGAATCTCCACCTCCTCGAGGCCGATGCGGTCGAGGGTGCGGCGAAAGAGTTGTTGGTACTGGCCGAAACGGCAGGGTCCAGACGCTGTCACCATCAAAAGAGCAGTTTGCTCGGGTTTAAACCCGGGCTCCTCGGTCACCTTAAGAAAGTTGCCGAGGGTGATAATCTGCGGGTAGCACTCCTCACCTGAACAGTGGCGCGCAGCGATCTCACGTGTCCGTGCATCGCTAGGGGGGGTGGGGCGGGCATCAATTCCCAGGGCTTTAAAGGCCGCGCACAACAACAGGGTACTCCCCTGGCATATCCGGGGGATATACAGGGTTTTCCCCTGCAGCGGGGTTAGGCTTCGGTTTGCCACCATCGCAGTAGTCCTTTGCTGTCAAGATAGGCCTCGCAGCGGGTCATCATGCCGACATCATTACTGTGGCCATCATACTGAAGGGTGAGAAACGGTTTGCCGGCACCGTCGGCGGCGAATGTTTTGACATAGGAGTCGGGGCCGCATTGGAAACTGGTCAGATAGATGATGTGTAGATGTGGCCGTTTGCGAGCCCACAGGGTGGTGCGCAGAATCTTGCGGCCGTAATTCCAGAACATGTTGGAATTCAGTTGTCTCAGGTCTTCGCCGTCGCTGGGGAGGAAGTCGAGCGGGATGACGTTGGCCCCGTAGAGGGACCTGAGCTTGTCGCACAGGTTGAGATTGATCGCCGGGTCGTAAATGTTGTAGGGCCGCCCCACCACGATCAGGCCCTGGGCGTTATGTTGTGCCAGGTCGTCTAGGGCCTTGCGGCCGGCCTGTTTCAAGGCATCTTCAAAAGCCGACTGGGCCGCAAATCCGAGCTCTACCGCGATGCGGTGATGGCGCCTGCTTGCCGCCCAAGGTGAAAAGCTTGACCACAACTGCTTCTCAACGAACTGCTCGCCCTGGCGAAAATGCACCAGCGGGGAAAGCCACTTCTCTTCGAGCCCTTCGGCAGCGGGGCTGTGCTTGAGCACTGCAGAGAGCCCCTGAGCCCAGAGACAAACGTGTGACTGGACCGTGAGATCATCGGTGGCCTCGTTGATATGGCAGGGGATGAACACCCGGTCGATGTCCGTGTGCTGCAGCTGGAGCAGGTGGCCATGGGTCACCTGGATGGGGAAGCAGGGTTCGGCCACGCAGGTCTCAATGCCTTGCTTCTTGATTTCACGGCTGGTTATCCCCGAGAGAGAGATTTCGTGCCCCAGCGCCCGCAGGTAGGTATGCCAGAAGGGATAGCGGTGGTAGAAGTTCATGGTCTGAAGCATCCCCAGGCGTAAAGTGGGGGTCTTTGCCGCAGCCTTTTCCGCTTCTCTGGCTTTTCTCTGCAGCGCGCTGTTGAGCTCTTGCGTGATAAAGACCTTGAACCAGTCGCGCAGCAGCGCCTGGCGATGGACCTCCAGCAGGTCGTCGATGACCGGTTTCAGCGGGGTTTTGGGCTGCTGACGGAAGCGCTCTGAGCATTTGTCTCCCCAGTAACTTTTGTTCCCGGCAACGGTGAACTCCTGGATGTCGCAGCGGTTACTGCAGCCCCTGCAGGTAAACTCACGTATCGAGTAGTCGACCGCCTCGATGTCGAAGCCGCGAAACGAGCTCGGTGCCTTCAGGGCCTGCATTTTGTCACGGGCCAGCAGTGCCGCTCCGTAGGCTCCCAATACTCCGTTGTGGGGCGGAACAATGATGTCCTTGCCCAGGATGGCGGCAAACGCGGCAGCGATGGCCTTGTTGTAGGCGGTTCCACCCTGGAAGAAAATCGTTTCACCGATTGGCCGGCCGCGCACCACCCGGCTCAGGTAGTTCTGGGCTACCGAATACGCCAGGCCTGCAATGACATCGTCCTTCGCGGCGCCCTTGCGCAGCCAGCCGGTTATATCCATTTCCATGAAGACGGTGCAGCGCTCGCCGAGTCTCACCGGGGAGGGGGTGGCAAGCGCACGCCGAGCGAACTCGTCGACGATGTTCACTCCCATCTTCTCGGCCTGCTCGTCAAGGAAAGAGCCGGTGCCGGCGGCGCACGCCTCGTTCATAGCGAAATCTACCACCACGCCGTTGTCGATGCGGATGAACTTGGAGTCCTGGCCGCCGATCTCGAAAATCGTATCGACCGTCGTGTCGAGATGCAGGCTGGCGACATGCGAAGAGCCTGTTTTGTGGGCGGTGATTTCGTCTTTGATGGTATCGGCACCGACCAGTTCCCCGATGAGTTCCCGCCCCGAGCCGGTCGTCCCTGCCCCGAGTATCCGGAGGCGATCACCGAAGGTCTCCGAGAGCTCTTTGAGCCCTTGGCTCACGATCTGGATGGGGCGGGCCTGGGTGCGCAGGTAGATTTCATGGAGAACGGTTCCGCCAGGATCCATCAGGACAAGGTTGGTAGAGACCGAGCCGATATCGATACCGAGATAGGCATTGATGTTGTCGGACGAGGGCGGAGGGGGTGAAGCAGACGTACCATTCAGTTGGCGCACGTTGTCCAGCGTCAATCGCGGCCAGCTGGGGATCACCGTCTCAGGTGCGACTTGCGGCGAGGTGGAGATGGAGGTGCCTTCCCGGCCGATCCGGTTCTCCAAGCGGTTGAGCAGGGCCGCACCGATGGCGGCATAGTAGGCCGGTTGTTGCGGGATAAACAGGGCATCACCCTCGGCAGAGAATACTCTTAGCAGGGCCGCATATACTCCGTGATTATGGGCTACGCCACCGACAAAGGCGGCCCGTTTATGCAAGTTTCGGCCCTTGGCGACATTAGCCTTGAAGTTGTGTGCCACAGCTTCGCACAGCCCGCGCAAAATCTGGGGCGGAGTCGCACCCCGCTGCTGGGCATGGATCATGTCCGTCTTGGCAAAAACCGAGCACCGCCCGGCAATATTGGCGGCGTGATCGGTGCCGCCGACAATGTCACCCATCTCCTCGATGGAGTAGCACAACCTGCTCGCCTGTTGATCCAGGAAGGAACCGGTGCCAGCGGCACAGTCACCGTTGCTGGCGTAGTCGACGATGCCGACGGAACCGTCTCCCTCCCGGGGCTCAATGCGCAGAAGCTTGGAGTTTTCTCCGCCCATTTCCAAGATGGTGTCAACGTCTGGATGAAGCGTGCCGACACCGACGGCTAAAGCCTTTGCCGCACTGTGACGATCGAGGCTGAGGTGCTCGGCACAAAGTTCCGCCCCCGAGCCGGTAACGGCGATGGAGGTGACGGCACTTTCCTCGAAGCAGGCACATGTATCCATGAGTATTTCTCGGGCGGCATTGATCGGGTTGCCTGTAATCCGTTTGTAGGGGGAGAGGTAGATGCGTGTGTTGCAATCGATAGAAAAGGGGGTGCCATCTAACGGCAGGAGCTTCAGGTAGTTTTTCCCCTCGCCGCTCAAGGGAACCTCGGCTGAGGTCGCAAGGACAGCTGCTTTTACACTGACCGTACCGATGTCACAGCCAATGAACATCGCCATGCGGGTACTCCCGAAGAAAAAAAGTTGTCGAGATGAGAATTCTCTTCAGCCGAACGTACACCTACTTTGGGAACCTTAGTCCCTAAGCATAATGGAAAGTTTATCAAATAAATTCAGAATGGGTACTCAGGAAATTCCTGAAAAATGGTTTCTCGTAAATTTATGTTTGAATAGCCCCTGGTATCTCGGACACTGTTTCCTTTGTCAAAACTTAGCAGTTGTGGCAGGCGACCGGCATAACGAGCAAGCCCCTTCATTTCATTTGCAAATATCCTGTCGAAATGCATTGTCATATATCTAAAGGAATTTTGGCAGGCTGCTGACTGTCCGGTAAGTCACGATATATCAGACATGAAAATTGCCACCTCAGAAATGGGGGCGGTCATTCCTTGCTTCGCAGGATTTCTGAGAATTTGCTGTTCTGTCTCAACATGAGTCTATTATTTCGGATAGTGCAACATGTTGTGCCCTTTGGATGGCGGTCATCGCCCCTGCCACTGTGCTGGCGGGCCGTTTTGTTGTGTTACTGCTTTTCGAAATTGCAGGGTTGGACTTGCCTCAGTTGACTAGACACCGGGAATGCACTTGCAGGGATGGCCTCAGATTTCCCACTCGTCTTTGAGTGCCCAGCCTAAATTACGCATGCGCTGCCCGGTGAGGAAGCGAAAGACCGAGAGGCTGGCCACTGCCCCTTCGCCGACCGACTTGGCGATCTGCCATGGCTCACCGGTGATGTCCCCTGCGGCGTAGACCCCAGCGACATTGGTCGCCATCTGTCGATCGACGATGATAAATCCGTCGTCGTCGAGTTTCAGTCCGGCTTTTTCGAAAATCTCGCTTCCGGCCTTGCGCCGGGTGATGAACAGGCCGTCGACGGGAATTCTGGCGCCATCAACGACAACCGCTTCGAGGCAGTTTTCTCCTTCAAGCGCTTCGAGCTGCCCCTCCAGATACTCGATGTTGTTGGCCTCGATGATCTCACGCGGCACCTGGCTGCGAAACTCCTCCGGCACCGGACCGAGGTAGCTGACCCGCTCGGTGAGCCGCTGCAGCAAAAAGGCATCGAAGGGGTTGCCGATCGCCAGCACCTTCTTCCCCTTGAACAGGGGACCGTCGCATTCGGTGCAGTAGGAAACCCCCTTGCCCAGGTAATCCCGCTCGTTGGTCAGCCCGAACTCCTCCTTCAGCCCCAGGACTTCCAGGCCGGTGGCAACGATGACCGCCTTGGGCCGGTAGGTCTGACGATTGCTTTTGACCAGCAAACCGCCCGCGACGAAGTGCAGCTCCTGCACCGGTTCGAAGGCACGAACCTCTCCACCGACCTGCTGTAAATGCTCCTTGAAGGCTTTGATCAGTTCGGGACCGCGGATTCCGACGACGCCGGGGTAGTTTTCGATCTCCTTGGCGATATTGATCAGGCCGCCGCCCTGTTCGGCGTCGAGAAACAGGTAGTTGACATCGAGCAGGGAACAGTAGATGGCGGCTGAGAATCCGGCGGCTCCGGCGCCAATAATCACCAGTTCCAGCTCATCGACATCCCGTTTCTCCAGCCCGTAGAATCCCCCGAAATAACTCATAGGATATACTCCGGGAAGGGGGTCGTGTGGTGCTTGATCGGGATGTCGGGACCCCGGAAATGTCCGATCTTGCAACCACAGAATTCACAGCAGCCCCTGACGATATGATTAACGCCGATGGCGAAACCGGTGCGGTCGATCAGGGTCTTGCCGCATCCGGGACAAAGGGTGTTCTGGCCTGGGTGGCCGGGCACGTTGCCGACGTAGATGTAGCGCAGGCCGTTTTTAAAGCCGATCTCCCTGGCCCGATCGAGGGTTTCGACCGGGGTCGTTGGCTCACGCAGCTTGCAGTAGGGATGGTAACGGGTGACGTGCCAGGGGATGTCCGGACCCAGGTTGTCGACAATCCAGCGCGACAGGCCGTCGAGCTGCTCGTCCGAATCGTTCCAGTTGGGGATGATGTTGGTGATGATTTCGATGTGCGCGCCCGCCTCGAAGGCGATCAGGGCATTTTCCAGCACCTGGGCCAGTACCGCGCTGCCGGTCAGGCGCTGATAGAACTCCTCGGTGAAGCCTTTGATGTCGAGCCGGTAGGAATCGGTAAAGTTCAGCAGGGTCTTCAGGGCGGGGGGATTGATCATCCCCGAGGTGACCAATACGTTGAAAAGCCCTTCCTTGCGGGCCAGCTTGGAGGTATCGAGGATATATTCGAACCAGATGCTCGGTTCGTTGTAGGTGTAGGCGATCACCTCGCAGTTGCGCTCTTTGGCCATGGCCACCGCCTGCTCGGGAGAGAGTTTGCGCAGCTGATCACCATCTTCCGTGGCCCCGCGGTGGGAGATCTCCCAGTTCTGACAATGCTGGCAGCGCATGTTGCAGCCGAAGGTGCCGATCGAGAAGGCCGAAGCCCCCGGGTAAAAGTGGTTCAGCGGTTTTTTTTCGATCGGGTCGATGGCGATGGAGATCACCTTGCCGTAGGTCAGGGCGTAAAGGGAACCTTCGACATTCTTGCGCACCCCGCAGTAGCCGGTTTTCCCTTCCGGGATGACGCATTCGTGGGGGCAGAGGTGGCAGTGGACCATCTCATGGGCCAGCTTTTCGTAGAGTAGTGCTTCCTTCATCGGTTCACCTCCCACCAAGCAATGGACTCTATCTTTTCATTTTACCATTTCAAACCAACAACATCGTGGATACGTACCTCAATTAAGCCGAATCGTGCATATCCAGGCAGGAGAGGGGATGGTCCCTGTTGATTACGGCAACTTTCCGATGTTTCAAGGCCGGCTGGCAGAGGCTTGTCGAGGCTCCGGATTTGACAGCGCCCATGGTTGGGGTAGATTAAAATAGTAGACTGTTTCGCGCTGGGGAGGGTCGGGTTAGGCACCGAAGGCTCCTCCCTCCCCAAAGCATTTTCTTAACACCCGCCAGAAATGAGAAATGGCACACGCCGCAGTTCGGTCTGGGCCAGTACGCCTGAGTAGGGCCTACCCAAAGTCCGCGGAGAGGAGGTATCGTGATGAGAAAGAAAATATCGGTTATCGGATCTGGCCATGTTGGAGCAGCAACTGCATTTCGAATTGTTGAAAAAGAATTAGGAGATGTTGTCCTGCTGGACATTGCTGAAGGCGTGGCCATAGGCAAAGGCCTGGACATCCTCGAAGGCGGACCTGCCGGCAGATATGATACAGAGATCATTGGCACAAGCTCCTATGCCGAAACTGCAAATTCCGATGTCGTAGTGATTACCTCCGGAATTCCGCGGAA
>JAUXIR010000241.1 GCA_030620915.1 Geopsychrobacter sp.
CATCCCGCGCAGGTGTGTTTAGGCGCTTGGCGCTTGGCACTGGGCACTAGGCACTAGGCACTAGGCACTAGGCGCACATCCGTACCCTAAAAAAGCACGGCATCCTTCCAGAAAATCGAGATAGATCCGCTACCTTCATCGCTTAAAAAATTTCATCTGACGCGGTTGCCTTTGTTGACCGCATTGGTCATAATCGCCTTCCCGACCACCCATAATTCAAGGAATGCCTCTGCTGATGAAAATCGCCATTATCGTGCGCAGCGAAACCCTGGACAAATGTACCGGTAAGGGCTGTCTGCATGCTTTCTTTCAGCGACTCGACGCCTTTGCACCCTATGCCGAGAATGCCCAGTTGATCGGATTTACCCAGGACGGCGGCGATCTCGAAAAAAAGATCGCCAAGCTTAAGGAGCTCGGCGTCGATGTCGTTCATCTGTCCAGCTGCATCCGGGGCAAGAGTGACGACTATGAAGCGCTGGCTGAGCGCCTGGCGCGGGATTTTGCCGTGGTCGGATATACCCACGGTAAATTTGACGGGCGAACGCGGCAGGCGATCTGTCTGGATAAGGGGGGAACGCTGGCTGGGGAAAAATAAATCTTCCTCCCCTTTTCGCCATGGCCCCTTTCCGCAGATGCGGCATTTTCTGAATTGAGTTTGCTGTCCCCAGAACACCCCTGCGGTTACATCACAATCAAACCGTCAACAGATAACTTGTGCTGCGTCCACCGGCCTGCTCCTTTGTCAGGATCTGACGCTCAAGGAGGTTGTTGATATCCCTCAGGGCCGTGTCCTGAGAACATTTCTCCAGCTTCGCCCATTTGGATGAGGTCAGCTTCCCGGTGAAACCATCAAGCAGGCGGTTGATAATATCGCGCTGCCTGTCGTTGAAAGGTTCACCGGCATGGGATTCCCAGAATCTGGCCTTACTCAAGATAGCTTCCAGGGTTTCTTCAGCGGCCTCGATGGCGCGTTTGAGACAAGTGAGAAACCATTCAATCCACAGAGAGATATCCAAACTCCCTTTCTGACATTGTTCCAGAACATCGTAGTAGGCTTTCCGTTCCCGTTGAATCTGGGCAGACATGCTATAGAACCGGCAGGGCGTTTGCTCAGATCTGGCCAGCATCATATCGGCAAGGGCTCGAGCGATTCTCCCGTTGCCATCCTCAAAGGGGTGAATGGTCACAAACCAGAAATGGGCCAGGGCCGCAGCAATGACCGGGTCCGATTCAAGATGGCCGTTGAACCAACGGATAAAGGTCGCCATTTCTGGGTCGAGACGGTCAAAACTCGGGGCTTCGTAGTGAACCTGTTCCCGGCCGAATGGTCCTGATACGATCTGCATGGCACCGCTCGATGCACCGCGCCATTGACCGACCGAAATCCGCTGCATGCCGCTTCTTCCGGTGGGAAAGAGTGCGGTCTGCCAGTCGAAGAGACGCTCTTTAGTCAGAAGAGATTTATGATTGCCCGTGGCGTCAAGCATGACCTCGACGATACCTTCCACATGCCGATCGATCGGTATTGATCTGTCAGAATCGAAACCCATGCGTCTCGCAACTGAAGAACGCACCTGTTCGCGATCAAATGTCTCCCCTTCAATTTCACTGGTCGTGAGGACATCCTCGGTCAGGGTCTGAAGGCTGGCTGCCTTTTGTAATAAAAAGCCAAGCGCCTCCATGCGCCCCACCAGTCGTCCCTGCAGATGGCGAACCTCGGCAAGTAAAACGGTCAGTTGTCCCTGATCCCAGCTGAAGTCAGGCCATTGCACCTGTTGGTGGATATACATATATTCTCCGCACGGTTTAAGGAGATTATGAGTCATAATCACCGCATATGCAAGAGCAATCTCCTTATATGGTGCGGTGAATAAGGTTGTTAATCATCGCAGAACCCTGCAAGTAAGAGCAAAGGTAAAGGTTTGTCCCCAGGTCCACCTTATCTGCCGATACGACTGAAACTGCCTCTAAGTCGGATTCGACTGAAGTTGCGGTGGTGTTGAAGAAGAAAACTTTAGGGTGTGCAGGTAAAAGTGATGCAGGCCTCAGTGAACGTTTCACTGGGGCCTGTTGATTTCGGGCAAAACATGTCCTTCCCCCATCATTTCATGAGGTTCAGAGGGCACGCCTAATTAAGTATGGTGTCCCCAGAACGCCCCTGTGCATGTTTTTTTTCAGTGGTTAATAAATGTGTGTTGGTGAGTGAAAGGGGTCAGGTATGGTAAAGTTGAACCGTCACAACCAAGGAGCCGCAGATGAAGAAAAATATCTTTATCATTGCTCTCGATGAATTCACCAATACGCTTTTCGGCACAGTCAACCAGGCCGACTCGTACCGCTACTACCCTCTGCTCCCGCCGGAAAAAATCATCGCTGCCGCGAACTACTCCATGCCGGATCTGCTGGCCGAAGCCTGTCGCACGCTTGAGGAGTTCAACGCCAGGGTCGACGCCATTGTTTCCTACTGGGATTTTCCGGCGACACTCATGCTGCCGACCCTGCGTCAGGCGGCCGGGCTAGCGACGACCTCAACCGAAAGCGTCTTACGCTGCGAGCACAAATACTGGAGCCGCGCCATCCAGCGCGAGGTCGTGCCGGAGATGGTCCCCGCAACTGTCGCCTTCAACCCCTTCGACGAGGATCCGCTGGCCCGGGTCGATCTCGATTTTCCGTTCTGGATCAAACCGGTCAAGGCCCATTCATCGATCCTCGGCTTCCGCATCGACAGCCAGGCCGATTTTCAGACGGCGCTCCCGAAAATCAGGGCAGGCATCGGCCGGTTTTCCGACCCATTCAATTACCTGTTTAACAGGTGCGAGGTTCCAGCGGAAATCGCCGCGATCGATGGCAACTATTGCCTGGCCGAAGAGATCATCAGCGCCGAGAATCAGTGCACCCTCGAAGGCTACGTCTTCGCAGGCGAACCGCGAATCTACGGCGTGGTCGACTCGCTGCGCGAAGAGAACCCGTCCAGTTTCAGCCGCTACCACTACCCCTCGCGCTTGCCGGCCGCTGTCCAGCAGCAGATGCGCGAGGCCGCCATTCGCGTCATGCGCCGTACCGGCCTGAACAACGAGCCGTTCAACATCGAATTCTTTCACGATCCGCAAACCGGCCGCATCTCCCTGCTCGAAATCAATCCGCGCATCTCCAAGTCACACTGTCCACTCTTTTTCCTGGTCGAAGGGGCATCCCATCAGGAGGTCATGCTCGAGGTCGGGCTCGGCACTGCGCCCGAATATCCGCATGGCAACGGGCGCTACCCGATGGCGACCAAGTTCATGGTCCGCCGTTATGCCGGCGATGCGCTTGTCCGGCGCGTCCCGCGGCGCGCTGAAATCGAGGCGATGCAGCGCGAAATCGAGGGTGTTCTCGTCGTCGTCTGGGTCAAAGAGGGCGATCGCCTGTCCCGTTTTACCGATACCGACAGCTACAGCTTCGAATACGCCAATATCTTCATCGGCGGCCAGAGCGAAGCGGAGCTGGTCGATAAATACCGCCGCTGCATGCAACAGCTGCCGTTCGAATTTGAACCCCTGACCACTCAGGAGGGCTAGATGCGCTACATTGAATCCTTCCCTTGTGAGGTCAAGACCATCGAAAACGTCTGGATCCCGATGCCTGACGGCGTCCGACTGGCTGGCCGGCTCTGGCTGCCGCACGGCTGTGAACAGGAACCGGTCCCGGCGATCCTCGAATATATCCCCTATCGCAAGCGCGACTTCACCCGGCTGCGCGATACCGCTCAGCACCACTATTACGCCGGGCACGGCTACTCCGCCTTGCTGGTCGATCTGCTCGGCAGCGGTGACTCCGAAGTCCTGCTGACCGACGAATACCTGGAACAGGAACTCGCCGACG
>JAUXIR010000220.1 GCA_030620915.1 Geopsychrobacter sp.
AATTCGACAACACCACGCACTATCCTGCAATTTCAGCACGTTATCGTCGTCGGGGGGGGGGGGATGAATCAAGCTGCGACGTCGCAACGGTCGCAGACCAGAATGGATACTGCGACGCGTGCGACGTCGCAGCAGGCAGGGTTTAAACGGAGAGGTCTTCACGCCCCAGATTCAGGCGTTTCAGATAGCGATAATAGGTGGCGCGATGGATTCCAAGTGAGCGTGCGGCAGCGGCAATGTTGCCATCAGCCTGACGAAAGGCGCGCTGCAATGCAGCATGATCGATATCGGCAGCAGCCTCAGGTATCATTTCGATATCAATGACCGACCGATCTGCATGATTCTCTGCCACCGGGACCAGAGAAGTCGGGGCAGGTTTCAACAGCAGACTGTCGGATTGAAACGCCTGGCGTTCACGCACCCATTCGGCCAGAGCCCGTCCACCAATGGCAGGCGCCTCTGTTTCGATCACCAAGCGTTCGATAGGTTACGCAATTCACGGATGTTGCCCGGCCAGAGATAGGCCGAGAGGATCGACATCGCTTCGGGGGTGAAACGTTCAATCTGTTTCCGATAGCGGTGGTTGAATTGCTGCAGGAAATGTTCAGCTAACAGAGGAATATCTTCACGCCGTTCACGCAGCGCGGGGAGGTGGATACGCAGGACAGCCAATCGATGGTAGAGGTCGGCACGAAAATTTCCATCCCTCACTGCCCTCTCCAGCGGAATATTCGTCGCCGCCACCACCCTGACACTAACCTTACGACTGCGTTCGCTACCGACCGACTGGATATGGCCATCCTCCAAAACCCGGAGCAACTTACTCTGAGTATGGAGTGGCATATCCCCGATTTCATCGAGGAAAAGGGTGCCGCCGTCGGCCTGCTCAAAATAACCACGATGGGACCGCACCGCGCCGGTAAAGGCCCCCTTTTCGTGACCAAAAAGCTCAGATTCAAGCAGCTGCTCACTGATGGCGCTACAGTTGATCGCGGCAAAGGGGCCCTGCCGTCGTCCCCCACGCTGATGCAGGGCGCTCGCGACCAACTCTTTGCCACAACCGGTTTCACCGGTGATGACGACGGTTGCCTCGGTGTCGGCATATAGTTCTATCTTGCGAAAGACCTCGCGCATCACCGGACTGCGCCCGATCAATCCAGCATAACCGGTCTCAAGCTGACTGGCGACGGTTTCGGAGCGCAGGCTGACTCGCACCAACGGCCCGGCATAATCATCAGACAAGCCGGACAGACGAAAATCCGCGAGAAGCGAACCCGCCTCCGGCAGAAGACGCAACTTCACACCGGTCAAATCCTGCCCATTTCTGACAAGCTCATCCAGAAGCGGGGAGAGTTGTGGCGAACACTGGGGAAATATCTGCTCGAACAGGCGTCCTGTCAATGACGCAGGAGTTGCCCCGCAGGTAGTTGCCAGGCGGGCCGAAATTTCACCGACCTGCCATTTATGCGCAATTTTCCGCAGCAGCAGATCGGGAACAACAGCGGGCAGATTAGACTGTAGAAAAGCAGATTGATTCATGATGCGAGCAGGATATCACCGATGCAGGTTCCCGACAAATTCCCCATAAGCCTGTTCAGCTTGGGTGTAACTGAGGATATGAAGCCCCATCCCCCCCTTGCCAACCAGTCGCAACATATTTGGCGGCACCCGTTTGGCCCAGTGGACCCGTCCCTTGCACAACACCAGGGTTTCATCGGGAAGGGTTATTTCAAGACATAGGAGCGATCCTGGTTTCTCGGGCGAGGCTGTCTTGAGGAAAATCCCGTCGAGTGAAAGATCATCGGTAAATGCCACTTTTGTCGGCTCTTCGATACCGAAACGAACCTTGATCCGTTTTCGCTTGCGCGTAATGTTACGCTTCTCCGCCATGGCAGCCTCTACGACTCAAGAACAACAAAACAGCAGGGGTTAATCGACTTGGATCGCCGCGCAAAAAGGTCCTATTTTTCAGGAACAAATTCCAGCACGGCCGAATTGAGACAATAACGTTTCCCCGTTGGAGGGGGGCCATCCTCAAAAACGTGACCAAGGTGTGATTCACAGCGGGCACAGTGGACCTCAGTGCGCCGCGCTAAGAGGCTGAGATCCTCTTCGGAAGAAATGTTAGCCTGCTGAATCGGTGCGAAAAAACTTGGCCAACCTGTTCCTGAGTCATATTTTGCGTCGGAGTGAAAAAGCTCGAGCTCGCAACCGACACAGCGGTAAACCCCACGTCGATGATTGTCCCACAACTCACCGGTGAATGCGCGTTCGGTCCCTTTTTGACGCGCAACGCGATACTGCTCTGCGGTCAGTATCTGACGCCACTCGGCTTCACTCCGTACAATTTTTCCAGTCATCGGCACTCCAGCTGTTTAATTGTGGAGCGGGGGTATAACTGCGCGCTGCACAAAAACGCCGTTGCGAGCAGGCTCACAAACTACATAATAACATAGTGTCCCAAGGAGAAAACAAGGAGAGGAACATTCAGCTCAGGTGAAGGTGTTCTGTGCCCATTGAACGGCAGCCAGATAGGTTTCAGAAAGGGCCGTCTCATCGAGTTCAAGGTTGGTCGCAAGTGTACTCAATTGATCCCAGTTGCCACGCTCCAAGGTAACGCAAAGCGCGAGCAGATGATAACGCTTCCCTTCTTCATCCAACAGGGCCCGACATATCTCTTTAGAAACCTGGATTTCGTCAAGCAGTTCAGCCAGCGGACGATCCAAGATGGCATCAAGTTGCGAGAAGAGTCCCATCAAGAAAAGCTCGGAGCTCTGAGACCCATCTCCAATCAGACCTGCGGCCTTTTCACAGAAACGCGCCCGGATCAGTGAATTCACCACCAGTTCAGCCGGCTTATCTGAGGCCATTGCTGAAACCGACAGCAGAGAAACCCAGGTTCGTATCTCACGCTCACCAAGCAGCGAAAGGGCCTGCACAATGTTTGACACCTTGTGGCGCAGTCCAAAGGCGGCCGAGTTGATCAACTTCAGCAATTTAAAAGAGAGCGAGACCTCACGCTGAACGGTCTGGGCCATCCGGTGGAAATCGATCTCGGGGCTATGAATCTCCTTGAGTACGCGCAGATATTGCATCTTATTCGCCGGGATATCCCGCCGCGACATAATCACCGGTTTACTGAAGAAATAGCCCTGAAAGAGCTCATAGCCCATACTCACCGCTTGCTCATAATCTTCCTGGGTTTCGACTTTTTCGGCTAACATCCGGATGCCGCGACGTCGCAGCAGTGTCGACATTCGCTGACGCTCTCCCGGTCCAGACAGAAGAAAATCGACCTTGACAATATCGGCCAGCTCGAGCAAGGGTTCAAATTTCTGATGGTAGACAAAATCGTCGAGAGCGAGTGTGTAACCCATCTCCTTCAAGCGGCGACAGGCGGCTATCACCTCCTCATCGGGTTCGATATTTTCGAGGATTTCGATCACAACATGCTGTTTTGGCAATGATGTGGCCAGGTCTTCAACGAGGACCTTACGCGTGCAGTTAAGAAAAGCCCGACGCCCGGCCGTCATCTCATCGAGACCGAAGAGAAGGAAGCTGTTAGCTATGACGCTGGTTGAGGCATGGTCGATATCATCGCAGTCGAAGTAGTTATGTAGACCGGAGCGGAACAAAAGCTCGTAGGCGAAGACCTGTTGTTTGATGTCAAAAATCGGCTGGCGGGCAATAAAATGTTCGACGCTCATGGTTTCCATTTATCCGTGAAGAACTTCCAGAGACACTTAAAATGCCGCCAAAGGAATGAGTTTCAAGTATAACCAGATTATTAATTTTTTCCAGTAAAGTTTGCGGCAATCATGACTTGATTGGTTGACGATAGGATATTGATCGGCTAGTCTTCTTGATGTTGTATATCCAGATCGACGCGCCGTCGATTGTCCTTATTGATAATCAAGCAAGAAAGGGAAGTCAGATGAAAAAGGTTGTCCTGCTGATTGTTACCGGCCTGTTTCTCGTATCCGGCAGCGCCCTCGCTGTTCCCCCGGGAAAGACCCTTGATTTCACTAAAAGCCC
>JAUXIR010000186.1 GCA_030620915.1 Geopsychrobacter sp.
TACCTCGTTGCCGAGTTCCCAACAGCAGGTTGCCGGTCCGCAACCCTTCACGCACCTGCAGCCTGGCATCTTCGGGATGATGAAAGTCGGTCAGTGGCAGTGGCAATCCCGGGCTCGGTTCGCTGGCCCGGCGCAATTCGCAAAGCAGCGGCAGAATCGGATGCGCATAGGGGGTCAGTGATATTTCGATCTGTCCGGCCGCTTCGAGTTCAACATGGCGGTCGATGATCCGCGCCACTTCGGTGTCGCAGATGCGGAATAGCTGCGCTTTTTCTTCTTCACTGAAATTCGCGCCGCGGTGCAACAGTTCTGTCACAAGTGACTCGCGCTTGCGCAGATGATAGCCGGTCCAGCTCAGCAGAAACCAGACCTGCAGGTCGCGCAGTTCCTGCGCTGAAAAATTGTGGGCCGTGGCGAGCGGATCGAGACCCCGCTTCTGGCGCAATTGGCGGTAGCGCGGGTTGGGATTCAGATGGCGTTGATCGTTGACCGAGAAGAAGTGTTCGAGGAGGAAAATCCGCTCCGCGGGTTCAAGATCTTCCGCTTTTTTACGCGTCAGTTCGAGCCAGCTGTCTACATCCTCACCGCGACGATAGCGATCCAGTTGCTCGAGCAGGGTCGGCACCAGGTTGATAGTGACAGGCGCCCGGCACTCGGCCACCGTTTCAAGCATTTCGCCGTAGTCCTTGACCGCATGAAGCCAGGTCCAGGGGAGCAGGGTGCGGCCGCTGGTCGGGTCACGGTAGTCGGGCTGATGCATGTGCCAGAGGATGGCAATCTTCAGCCGGGTGCTACTCATCCTTGAAGTAACTCCTTCTGCCAGAGTTCAACCTTGTCCCGATACTCGTTAATCAGTGCCTCTGTTCGCTGGAGGGTACTGGCTTCGGCCCGCAGATGAACCAGCGGCCGATAGGGGTCAGGAATCACAAGCACCCAGCCCTGTTCCAGATGGACCTTGACGCCGTCAATGAAAGTCGTCTGCAGGTCGGTTGATGCCTCGTTCATCAGCCGCATGATCCCCCCTTTTTGTTCCCAACTGCAGGGAAGCTGAAGGGTGAGATAGCTATCGAACTGCAATTTGCTGCGGACCTCACTGATGTTTTTTTCCTGCTTGCCGAGTAGTTCGAGCAGACGGGCAATGCTGAACATCCCGTCGAAGTGCGGGTGGAAGCGGGGAAAGATCAGGCGGCGTTCCATATCTGCCGCCATGACGACATGCTTTTGCTGGGCGGCCAGGCCGATGGAACGTCCGTCCCCCTTGGTCCACTTGGTTTTCATCCCCCGTTCGGCCGCCATGCGCTCAATGCTCTCGGGCGCCGTGATCGGCAGCACGATCTGGTTGGATTTTTTAGGTTTTTCCAGGACGGCAAACAGGGCGATGGTCTCTATTTTACTGAGCGACACCCCCTTGTCGTCCAGGAAGGTTGCCCTCTCTCCCGATGGTCCAATCATGAAGCCGGCGGTTGCCTGCAAGCTGACAATGATCCGTCCGAGTTGATCGAGTCGCGCCTCTTTCTCCTCGGCTGCCGGCGGGGTCAGGGTTTCATCGATATGTGAATTGAGTTCGATGACTTCGCATCCGAGATCGTTGAGCAGGACCGGTAGCACGTCGGCGGCTGGCGAATGGTTCAGGTCGACCACCACACGCGGGCGGCTGGCCGAGATCAGTTCTTTATCGAGGGCCCGCAGGAATCCGTCACGGTAGTAATCCAAGATGTTCGGTAGTTCGGAGATTGTACCCGGTTCGGAGAAATGGACCCGGCGGAAATTTTCCTTGAAGAATATTCGTTCGATCGCCTTGGCGCTGTTCGATGAAATTTCGTGGCCCTGCTCATCGAAAAAGACGATCTCGGTAACCGAGGCATCGCGATCCGACTGGCGAAAATGGACCCCGCCGACCTCGCCGAAGGTGGTTAACTTGTAGCGTAATACTGGCAGCGGCAGACGTTTGACATCGCGTACGTTGATGCCGGCCGAGAGCAGGCCACCGACAAAGCTGCGTTTAAGCATGCGTGAGGAGCGGAATGCATCGCGTCCGGTCAGAACATAGGCCCCCTTCGGCAGGGTCGAGCCGTAGGCTGCACCGAGCTTGGCGGCGAATTCGGGGGTCAGCTCGATATTGGTCAGCCCCTTGACCAGTGCCCCTTCGAAGAGGCTCTTGCGCCAGACTTCACCCCAGATCAGGTTGCCGGTGACGATCGAACCCGCTTCAACGATCTTGTTGGGCCAGACTTTAACGTCGGCATTGAGCTGTGCCTGATCACCGATCGTTGAATGGTCGCCGATTACGCTACCCGGTTTGAGGGTTGCGTCTTTGCCGATCTTTACGCTGCTGCCAATGACTGCGCCTTCGAGTTTGGCACCGGCCTTGACGAAGACGTTGTCCCAAAGTACGCAGTCTTTGAGTTCGACGTCGTCCTCAATCACGCAGTTGCGGCCGATGACCGTATTCTTAAGGCTGGCCCGACCCAGTACGCGACTGTTGTCGCCGATCAGGACCGTTCCGCTGAATTTGGCCTGTCGAGGCTCAATGGCTCCAGCTTCGGCGCCGAGGTAAAGCCCTTTTTTCTTGGCGGCTTTCTCGGCAATTTCAACCTTGATCTTGCCGGCACAGAGGTCACGGCTGGCATCGAGATAGGCATCGGTATGGCCGATATCGGCCCAATAGCCTTGCAGGGTGCAGCCGAAAAGCGGGGCCTCCTTAGCCAGCATCGCCGGAAAGACATCTTTGGACCAGTCGTAATTCTCCCCCTCGGGGATGAGGTCGAGTACTTCCGGCTCTAGAATATAAATACCGGTGTTGATGGTGTCGGAAAAGACCTCGCCCCAGTCGGGTTTTTCGAGGAATTTGTTGATGCGACCCTCGTTATCGGTTATCACCACGCCAAACTGCAGCGGGTCGGGCACCGGTGTCAGGGCAAGGGTCGCCTGGGCCTGCTTCTGTTCATGAAAGTCGAGCGCCTGGCTCAGATCGAAGTCGGTCAGCAGGTCGCCGCTGATAATCACAAAGCGTTCGTCGAGATGCTTGGCCGCGGCTTTGACCGCACCTGCGGTGCCGAAATCATCGAGGGGGGTGACGTAGGTGATGCTGACGCCGTATTCGCTGCCGTCGCCGAAAAAACGCCGGATGGTCTCTGGCTGATGGTAGAGCAGCATGATCAGTTCGGTGATGCCGTGGCGTTTGAGCAGGTCAACAATATGCAGCATGATCGGTCGGTTGAAGATTGGTACCATCGGTTTGGGCAGGTTGATGGTCAGTGGGTGCAGACGGGTCCCAAAACCGCCGGCCATGATGACAGCTTTCATAAAAACTCCTGGTCTATAGGCTAGGTCGTGAAAACGGGAATGTGAATGAGCGGCGACGAGGTTCAGGCACGACGGGCCAGTTGTCGGGCGATCTCCTGCTTCAGTTCGCTGAGATCGGAACTCTTGACGATATAGGCATCAGCCAGCCAGGAGGAGAAATCATCCTTGTAACAGTTGTAGGCACTGCAGAGGATGACCGGAAGTTCCTTCTGCTCCTGGACGATCTTTTGCAGCATATCCAGACCACTCTCCTGTTTGATCTGGATGTCGAGTACGACCAGGTCAATATCACGCGCTTTGAGCAGTTGGGCGGCTTCGCTACAATCTGCGGCGGTGACGACCTCATAGCCTGCTTCGGTGAGTTCATCGGAATAGAGCAGGCGCAGGGCCGGCTCGTCATCGACAATAAGGATTTTCGCCATCAATTTCCTCCTCAAATATGGGCATTCAATTGGATGTATTCTAATTAGGGAGTATATCAGGAGAGCGGGGAGTCGCAATGGATGTCGACAAGAAAATTATCGATTATTGACCTTGCTCCGGTCGTGACTTTTTGACATAGTCGCCGCCATGCGACGTAAAGCCTTCAATCTCTATTCGACTCACCTCAAGGCCCGTTTCGGCGGGCGGGTGCATAAAGTTTCGATCGACGCCGGATTTGGCTGTCCCAACCGCGCGGAGGGTCGCCTGGGACATGGCTGTCTTTTCTGCGCTCCGAGTGGATCGGGGTCGGTGGGGATCGCGCGCAACCAAACGATTGCGGGACAGGTCGAACATGCCAAGGCGTTGATGCGGCGAAAGTATCGGGCCAAATGGTTTATCGCCTACTTTCAGCCCTTTTCGAATACCTTTGCGCCGGTTGATATTTTGCGGGACCGTTACGACCAGGCGCTGGCCGTTGAGGACGTGGTTGGTCTGGCGGTCGGTACCCGACCCGATTGCCTGTCACCGCAGATCTTGGATCTGCTCGCCGAATATGATCGGCGCAGTTACTGCTGGCTCGAACTCGGGCTGCAGAGCATCCACGACAAAACCCTGAACTACCTGCAGCGCGGTCACGACTACCAGTGCTTTCTCGACAATTATTATCAGGCCAAAGAACGCGGGTTGCGAGTTTGTGTGCATCTGATCCTGGGGCTGCCGGGCGAGACCCGGGAAGAGGTCATGGCCACGGCTGACGAGATGGCGCGGCTTAAGGTCGATGGGGTTAA
>JAUXIR010000311.1 GCA_030620915.1 Geopsychrobacter sp.
CCGCGCCATGTGAAATTTGTCGACAGCTATCCGATGACTGCCAGCGGCAAGATCCAGACATTCAAGCTGCGTGAGCAGGCGATTGTCGAGCTCAAGCTGCTCACCTGTAACTGAGTTTGGTTGAAGGAGAAGATGTGAGAATCACCCCGAAGAATGAACTCGAACTGCGTATCATCCGTCTTCAGACCCTGATGAATCAACAGGGGATTGATGCTGCGGTCTTGCTGCAAAATGCCGATCTTTTCTATTTCACCGGCTCGATCCAGCAGGGCGTCTGTTATATCCCGGCTGCTGGTGAGCCACTCTATCTGGTGCGTAAGGACTTCGCGCGCGCGCGTATGGAATCAGGCCTGAAACAGATTGCACCCCTGACGAGCATGCGTGATGTTGCCGGGCTGCTGAAGGAGCATGGCATCGATCTGCCGCAGAGGGTCGGGATGGAACTTGATGTGTTGCCGGTTGCATTATTCAATCGTTGGCATAAAATCTTGGGCGGGGGAGCGAGCTGCGATATCTCACCCTTGATCCGCAGTGTCAAGGCGATCAAGAGTGACTATGAAATCGCTATCATGAAGGACTGTGGTCTGCTGATGGACAAGATCTACCAGCGGGCCAAAGAGGTCATTCGGGTCGGCAAGACCGATCTCGAGGTTGCCGCCGAACTTGAATGTCTGGCGCGGAAAGAGGGCCATCAGGGGATTACCCGGTTTCGCGGCTTCAATTCTGAACTCTTCTATGGTCATGTCCTCTCCGGTGCCGATGGCGCCGTGCCGACCTATCTCGATGCCCCGCTCGGCGGCTTGGGCCTCAACCCTTCGATCGGGCAGGGGGCCAGTTACAAGAAGATTGCCGCAAATGAACCGATCATTGTCGACTTTGTCGCGGCCTTCGATGGTTATCTGGTCGATATGACGCGGACCTTCGTGGTCGGCAAACTGCCGGAAAAACTCGAAAGAGCCTATGGCGACATGCGTTTGATCCAGCAGAAGCTGGCTGAAATTGCGCGTCCCGGGATCGCCTGGGGTGAGGTCTATCGGCAATGCTATGATCTCGCCGTTTCATTGGGTTACAAGGATCAATTTATGGGGGATGCCGGAGCACAGGTCTCCTTTATCGGTCACGGGATCGGGGTCGAGATCGATGAGTTTCCCTTTATTGCACGTGGTTTTAATGACCAGCTTCTCGAAGAGAAGATGTGTTTCGCCTTCGAACCGAAGGCGGTGTATGCCGGAGTGGGTGCGGTCGGTATTGAAAACACCTTCTGGCTCGAGGCCGACGGCCTCAGGCGCCTGACCTATTCCGATGAGCAACTGGTGGAACTTTGAGCTGAGCTCGAAGGGGCAAATGATTTGCCACCAAGGCACCAAGGACACCAAGAAAATCATTTAACGCAGAGGCGCTGAGACGGGGAGATGAAGAGGGAAACCCGGATCAAGGTTTTGGTTGACCCAATTCCTGATTTTCTCTGCGAACTCAGCGGCATCCCTGCGCCCCTGCGTTGAGGATTATCTTTTCTTGGTAGCTTGGTGGCGAGTTAGGTTAGTCGGTTTAAAATGAAGGGGTGATTATGTCAGACGACTATGCAGCGGCTGCAGCCACAATTGCGGCGGCGGATGCGCTGATCATTACCGCTGGAGCGGGGATGGGGGTTGATTCAGGGTTGCCCGATTTTCGTGGTGATCAAGGATTCTGGCAGGCCTACCCGATGTATGAACGGCTGGGCCTCAGTTTTGTCGATGCTGCCAATCCGCGGCATTTTGAGCGTGATCCGCTCTTCGGCTGGGGATTCTACGGTCATCGCACCAATCTGTACCGGCAAACCGAACCCCATGCCGGGTTCTCCATCTTGCTCGACTGGATTGTCCGCTATGATCTGGCCAGTTTTGTCGTGACCTCAAATGTGGATGGTCAGTTTCAAACCGCCGGGTTCTCTGCTGACCGTCTGCTTGAGGTTCATGGCTCGATCCATCACCTGCAGTGCCTGAGCCCCTGTTGTCACGATATCTGGTCAAATCAGGCAGAATTCACGATTGAGCTTACGACCATGCGCGCCGCGCGCGCCCCGGCATGTCCTGCTTGCGGTGGGGTTGCGCGACCGAATATCCTGATGTTCGGGGATTTCTCCTGGCTGTCAGAGCGCACAGCGATGCAGGAGGAGAAATTTGGTCGGTTTATGGCGAAATTTCGTGGCAAACAACTGGTGGTGATCGAGATGGGTGCCGGCAGCGCCATCCCGACAATCCGACACCTGAGTGAGAATCTCGGTTCGCAGCAAGGGGTTGATGTCATTCGGATTAACCCGCGTGAGCCGCAGATTGGCGGCGGTCACTTCAGCTTCGATGTTGGTGCGCTAGCGGGGCTTGAGCGGCTCGCAAGTTATCTTTAGCTCTTAGGTGGGTTCTCTCCGTAGCACTGTTTGAGTGCGCGCTTGACCCGCGCGACCAAACGGATCGGATTGATCGGCTTCGATATGAAATCGAAATAGCCGATCTCAAGCAATCTAGCTTCCTCTTCGGCTGCGCCCTTGGCCGAAAGAGCAATGACCGGGATATGCGCCACCTGTTGATTGGCTTTTAGGTTGCGAAACATCTCGATGCCGTCCATGCGCGGCATGACGGTATCGGTAATCACCAGGTGTGGTTTCTCCTGCAGGGTCATGCGTAGACCTTCGGCCCCGTTGTTCGCTTTCAGAATCGTATAGCCCTGTTTCTTCAGCGCGGCTTCGACCGCAAGTTGGACCATCTCCTGGTCATCGACAATCAATACCGTCCACCAGCGATCCTCTTTGACCACTGTCTTCTCAATTTTGAGCAGGTGGCGGTTGACGGCGGCTTTGATCTCCTCCGGGGTTGTGACACAGGGGGTCACCTGCAGTCCGCTGCGAAAGCCGATCTCCTGAGCCGTATCGTGGTCGAGTGGATTAGCCATCGCCAGATAGAGGGTTTTTTTCTCGATTTTCAGTGGGAAGATGAAGCGGGTCAAGGCTTCTTCTGGAGTGGTAAGTTTCAGAATTTCAGGCGGGTAGGTGTAGCGGGCAATCCCTTTGACCTGACGCACACCGAATTGTTGCCCGAGGACCGCTGCGATATCCTCTTCCAGGAGAACGTCCATC
>JAUXIR010000222.1 GCA_030620915.1 Geopsychrobacter sp.
CGAGGGATCCTCCCTTTACACATGGATGGATATACGTTGTGAAAAAGAGAGTGGTTGTCGCCATGAGCGGCGGGGTCGATTCCTCGGTGACTGCAGCCCTGTTACAGGAACAGGGCTATGAGGTGATCGGCATGACCATGCAGATCTGGGACTATTCCAGCTTTACCGCTGAAAATGGTGAGTCTTTCGGTAGCTGTTGCAGTCTCGATGACGTCTATGATGCACGGCGGGTTGCGGAGGGGCTGAATATCCCTTTCTATGTGATCAATTTCGAAAAAGATTTTCAGCGCCACGTTATCGACAATTTGTGTGATGAATATTTTGCCGGGCGGACCCCCAACCCCTGTGTGCTCTGTAATCAGGTGCTGAAATTTGATCTGTTGCTGCGTAAGGCCCTGGAGCTTGAAGCGGACTTCATGGCGACCGGTCACTATGCGCAGATTCTGCAACGCGACGACCAGCTGGCCCTGGTCAAGGGGGTTGATGAGGCCAAGGATCAGAGCTACTTCCTGTTCACCCTCACCCCTGAGCAGATGGCAAAAACCCTTTTCCCCCTGGGCGGGATGACCAAGGAGGAGGTGCGTGAGCATGCGCTGCGCTTCAATCTGCGGGTGGCCGACAAGGCAGAGAGTCAGGATATCTGTTTTGTGCCGGACGGGAACTACGTGCGCTTTATCGAGGAAGAACGGGGTGCAGGCCACAAAAGTGGTCAAATTATCCATCACGGCGGCAAGGTCCTCGGACGGCATACCGGCATCTATCGCTATACGGTTGGCCAGCGCAAGGGGCTGGGGCTGAGCTGGACTGAGCCGCTCTATGTCATCGGCATCAACGCCGAAACCAATCAGGTGATCGTTGGCGAGAAGGCGCTCCTCAGTCGCGGTGAATTTGAATTGCATCGCTGTCTGTGGAATATTCCCGCTCCAAGCGCAGCCATTCAGGTTGAATGTCGCATCCGCTATCGGCATCAACCGGTCGAAGCAACCGTCACTCCTTTGGATGGCGGCGGGGCGAGTATCGTCTTCAGTCAACCACAGAAAGGCATAACCCCCGGTCAGGCCGCGGTCTTTTATCATGGAGATCGAGTCATCGGTGGGGGTTGGATCGCGTGAAGCAGAGCTTTGCTATCGTCACCCTGGGCTGCAAGACCAATCAATTTGAATCGGCTGCGATGAGCGAAAAACTGCTGGCTGCCGGTTACCGGCAACTCGGCTTTGAGCAGGGCGCCGATCTTGTGCTGGTCAACACCTGCACGGTCACCGCAAATACCGATGCCCAGTCGCGTAAGCTGATAAGACGTGCCCAGCGTAACAATCCCCAAGCGCGTATCGTCGTGACCGGCTGTTATGCTCAGGTCGATGCTCAGGCTCTGGCTGAATTACCGGGTGTGTCGCTGGTGCTTGGAAATGAAGAAAAGGCCGAACTGATCCAGCAGTTGTCCGATCTGGATAGTCTGCCGAAAATTGTCGTTGGTGATATCCGGCGAGATGGCAGCGGTGTCGCCCTTGAGGTCGCCAGCGAAGCGCAGCGCAGTCGTGCTTTCCTGCAGATCCAGAATGGCTGCGATGCCTTCTGTTCCTACTGTATTATCCCTTACGCACGTGGTCGCAGCCGCTCGGTAGAGCCGAAGGCAATCCTGGACCAGGTTGATCTCCTGGTTGCCGCCGGTCATCAGGAACTTGTGCTGACCGGCATCCATATCGGTCAGTACGGCAAGGATCTCCACCATCGGCTGAGTCTGCTCGATCTGATCAAACGGATAGAGCCACGGCTTCAGGGTGCGCGTTTGCGTCTCGGCTCGCTGGAGCCGACCGAGCTGCCCGAAGAGTTACGTCAGCATATCGCCGCATCTGCGCAGATCTGTGCCCACTACCACATCCCGCTACAGGCCGGCACAGATCGCGTCCTGCAGGCGATGAATCGCAACTATACGACCGGTTTCTTCGCCGCACTGTTGCAGGATCTTCGCACCCGGCAGCCGACCGCCGGAATTGGCATCGACCTGATAGTCGGTTTCCCCGGCGAAAGCGATGCCGAGTTTGAAGAGACCTATCGTTTCGTTGAGTCCCTGCCGGTCAGTTATCTGCACGTCTTCCCCTACAGTCGCCGTCCCGGCACCCCGGCGGCATCTTTAGCCGGACAGGTCCCTGGCGATATCGCCCGCCTGCGCGCGGCACGCATGCGCCAATTGGGGGAGGAGAAGCAGCGCCGGTTCGCCCGCGATTTTGTTGACCTCACCCTTGAGGTGATTGCCGAAGCCGGCTTCAAGGACGGGAAGATGCGGGCGGTGGCGGATAACTATCTGAGTGTTCAGCTCCCCGCCGATGAAATGCTGATCGGCCAACGTCAATCAGTCAAGGTGACCGGTTACGGACGTCTGGGGCTGGAAGGGGAGGGCTCGGCCACCTGATCTGTGGGGGCTGGCCTCAAGCGGGATACTTAAAGAGGGAGAGTTGATCCGTTCGAAGCTGTTCGCTACGCTAGGGCCTCGCGCATTTTTAGCGATAATTTTTTCAGCGAGAAGGGTTTTTCTAAGAACATAACCCCTTCGTCCAGCACCCCACGTTGGGCGATGACATCTGCAGTGTAGCCTGACATATACAGGACTTTCAAGTCTGGATAGCGCTGAAACAGCTGCCTTGACAGTTGCAAGCCATTGACCCTTGGCATAATCACATCGGTCAGCAGCAAATGAATAGGATCGTTAAAATTGCCTGTAATTTCCAGCGCCTCAGCAGCACTGGAGGCAGTCAATACCTTATAATTCAACCCCTCAAGCATCTCCTTGGTCAAACGGAGGACTGAGACTTCATCCTCCACCAGCAGTATTGTTTCATCCCCTCGCTGTAACAGACCCGGGGTCGGTTGTTCAGTGTTCACTGGACCGATCTTGGTGTGCGGTAGATAGATCCTGAAGGTGGTACCCAGACCAAGCTCACTGTAGACGCTGATAAATCCCTTGTTCTGCTTTACGATGCCATAGACTGTCGCCAGGCCCAGGCCGGTTCCCTGTCCTACTTTTTTGGTGGTAAAGAAGGGATCAAAGATCTGCTGCTGGGTCTCAACATCCATTCCACTACCGGTATCGCTGACCGAAAGGACCACATATTTCCCCGGGATAAGTTCACAGCGTGCATTACACCAGGCTTCGTCCAGAATCACGTTATCGGTCTCGATGGTCAAATTGCCATGTCCTTCGATGGAGTCCCTTGCGTTAACACAGAGGTTGGTCAGAATCTGATCCAGTTGACTGGGGTCGATCGTGACCTGCCACAACCCTTCGCCGGGGTTCAGGTGCAACTCAATATCCTCACCGATCAGGCGGCGCAAGATTTTATACATGTCGGAAATGTTGTTGTTCAGGTCCAGCACCTTGGGCGCAATTGTCTGCTTGCGGGCAAAAGCCAAAAGCTGCTGGGTCAGGTCCGACGATCGTCTGGCCGCATTCTGGATCTCGGCAATCGCCGTCTTGAGGCGCGGCTTGTTGTCCAGACGCAGCTGTGCCATTTCCGCCTGGCCCAGTATCACCGCAAGCATATTATTGAAATCGTGGGCGATCCCGCCGGCTAACTGGCCGACCAATTCCATTTTTTTGGCTTGTGCCAACTGAGTTTGAAGCTGCTTGCGCTCATCCTCGGCGGTCCTGCGGTCGCGTTGTCGGCGCAGCACCAGACCGAGCAACATGGTTCCAATTGGATAGATCAGCAGGATTGGTGGCGCGACGGCGGCCAGAATTTTGAAACGCACATCGGCAGGCATCAGAAACATACAGGCCAGCATGGCAAATTGAACGAGCAGACCGAAGAGATAGAGGTTCCACCAGGTCAGTTTCCAGTTGCGATTCCGCTCGAGCCGTTGCCAGCAGAGGCCGACCGCAGAAGTAACCACAATCACCAATGAGCCGACAAGGGCCCCGCTTCCGCCCTGAAACAAGCGGAAGGAGACCGTTATCGCCACGGCAATGAGGGTTGGAACCAGTCCGAAAAAAAGTGCGCAGAGACTGAG
>JAUXIR010000067.1 GCA_030620915.1 Geopsychrobacter sp.
AGTTATGGAGACTGCATGCTGATCCTTTAGGATCTAAGGCAGCTTGGATAGACGTTGACCCCTTTTCAGTTCGAGCTTTTAAAGCAGGATGGCGCTGCCCGCCATGGGAGAATCCAGACCAGCCGTGGAACCATAGAGACTCCGGTTTTTATGCCGGTCGGTACTCAGGGTACGGTTAAGGCCGTGTTGCCTGAGGCTCTCGATGAGCTTGGTGCGCAGATAATTTTAGCCAACACCTATCATCTCTATCTGCGGCCGGGGCATGATCTGGTTCGCCGTCTTGGTGGCCTGCACAAGTTGATGAATTGGTCGAAGCCGATTCTGACCGACAGTGGCGGTTTTCAGGTTTTCAGCCTCGGGGATCTGCGCAAGATCGATGAAGATGGAGTCTCTTTTCAGTCGCACCTTGATGGCAGCAAGCACCGCTTGACCCCTGAATTCTCGATAGAGATCCAGCAGGCACTCGGTTCAGACATCGTCATGGTCTTCGATGAATGTATCCCCTACCCCGCAGAACGTGACTATGTCGCGGTATCAACCGCCCGCTCGGGTCGTTGGGCGGCGCGTTGCCGCAAGGCCCTGCCTGCCGGGGGAGAAACGGCGCTGTTCGGTATCGTGCAGGGGGGGATGCATGAGGATTTGCGGCGTCAGAGCGCCGAAGGATTGATCGATATCGGCTTTGAGGGCTATGCCCTTGGCGGCCTGTCTGTGGGTGAAGAGGCTGAGGTGATGTATGAGGTGATGGAGTATGCGCTGCCATTACTGCCACAGGAAAAACCGCGCTACGTGATGGGGGTGGGGACGCCCGAGAATCTGATCGAAGGGGTGGCCCGCGGTTGTGATATGTTCGATTGTGTCATGCCGACGCGTAACGCCAGAAATGGTGTGCTTTTTACCAGTTTCGGCAAGTTGAGTATCAAACAGGCGCGTTTTCGCGATGACTCGCAACCGATCGACCCTGCCTGTAACTGTTATGTCTGCCGTAACTACAGTCGGGCTTACTTGCGGCACCTGTATCAAAGCAATGAGATTCTGTCATCGGTTCTCAACACCCAACACAACCTCTACTATTATCAGCAACTGATGGAGGGCGCCAGGAAGGCGATTTCACAGGGTTGTTTTCAGGCCTATCGAGATGATTTTTATCGCGCGCGACAGGCCTGAGTTTGTCGGATTAATTTTTTGTTCAACTAACGATTTATTCAACACAAGGAGATGTACGTAATGGTATCTGAAGCTTTTGCCATGGCTGGAGGCGCTTCGAAGGGGGGCGGACAGGGTTACGAAGGACTGATTATGCTGGTCCTGATGTTTGCAATCTTCTATTTTCTGTTGATTCGTCCGCAGCAGAAGCGGGCTAAGCAGCATCGTGAACTGGTCAGCGCCTTGAAGCCGGGTGATCAAATCGTGACTGCCGGTGGTCTCTACGGCAAGGTTGCAGCGATCGAGGAAACCACTGTCACCGTTGAGGTGGCAACGGGGGTCAAAATCAAAATGAACCGGTCGTCTGTCACCGAGGTGAAGGGCGACGCCTGATCCAAACGGCCGTTTTTGAAGCGTCTCAATATCGAGGATGTTCGTTTGAAAGGAGTTGCGACGATTATGTCGAAGAGTCTCAAAATTCGGGGTCTGGTAGTTTTTGTGTGCTTGATTCTGGCCCTGTTCTCACTGGCACCGACTGTCATGCATGACAGTCTGCCCGGTTGGTGGCAGGAAGCGGTCGACCCTATTCATCGTGGTCTTGACCTGCAGGGGGGGATGCATCTAGTCCTCGGTGTTGATGTTGATAAGGCCGTCGAGAGTCGGGTCGATTCACTCATCGATCAGACCGATGCTCTGCTGCGCGAAAAAGATCTTATTTTCAAGCGGATTGAACGTCGCCAGGGTGATCGACTGGTGGTGGTGGTCTATGACGCCGAGGCTGGTGAGCAGGTCGATTCCTTGATGGCTGAAAATTTCCCCAGCCTTGAAGGTGAGACCCTGCCGGTCACCGGTGGTTACATCGAAAAGCATTATCGACTCAGTGAACAAGAGGCGGCCAATATTGCCGATTACGCCGTACGCCAG
The DNA here is from genome assembly GCA_030620915.1 of Geopsychrobacter sp. GTDB lineage: Bacteria > Desulfobacterota > Desulfuromonadia > Desulfuromonadales > Geopsychrobacteraceae > Geopsychrobacter. Next base: position 2,068 of record JAUXIR010000067.1, read on the forward strand.
GCCCTTGAGACCATGCGCAACCGGGTCGATGAATTTGGCGTGAGTGAGCCGACCCTGCAGCGTCAGAGCGATAATCGCATCCTGATTCAGCTGCCCGGGATCAAGGATCCCGAGCGGGCGATCTCGTTGATCGGCAAGACCGCGCGTCTCGAGTTCAAGATGGTCGCTGAAACTGCTGATGTGGCCGAGGCCCTGAAGGGCAATCTGGCCCCGGGGACCCAGCTGCTTTTTGAGCGAAATACCAGCAGTAGCGGGGTGGTTACCGAGACTCCGATCGTGGTTTATACCAAGACATCGCTGACCGGTGATCTGCTCGAAGATGCCAACGTGCGGATCGATACCCGTTATAACGAGCCTTATGTCTCGATCGATTTCAATCGCGTCGGCGGCAAGCGTTTCGAGCAGCTTACTGCGGCCAATGTCGGAAAGCGGATGGCGATTGTCCTCGACGATTCAGTCTACTCCGCGCCGGTGATCCGTGAGCGGATCTCCGGTGGCAGCGCACAGATCTCGGGCTCCTTTACCTCGCAGGAAGCAACCGATCTGGCGATCGTCCTGCGCGCCGGCTCTCTCCCCGCGCCGGTTCGGATCCTCGAGAACCGTACCGTTGGACCTTCCCTCGGTCACGATTCGATCAGTAAAGGGATCAAGTCGGTCATTGTCGGTGGCCTGCTGGTTGTCGGTGCGATGATTATCTACTACAGCCTGTCGGGGCTGGTTGCGGTTATTGCGCTGATCCTCAATATTCTCTTTATCGGGGCCATACTCTCTCTGTTTGGCGCGACTCTGACCCTGCCGGGTATCGCCGGTATCGTGCTGACCGTCGGCATGGCGGTCGATGCCAATGTGCTGATCTTCGAGCGGATCCGTGAGGAGCTGCGCCTCGGTAAGGCCCCCAAGATTGCGCTTGATCTCGGCTACGGCAAGGCTTTTATGACGATCATGGACGCCAACCTGACCACGCTGTTGGCCGCATTGGTTCTCTTTCAGTTCGGTACCGGCCCGGTTAAGGGCTTTGCCGTAACCCTGTCGATCGGCATCGTTGCCTCGCTCTTTACCGCGATTTTCGTTTCCAGGGTAATTTTTGACTTTTTCCTGAACCGCCGGCAAGTGCGGCGGCTGAGCATTTAAGGGAGGTTCTGGAAATGCAGTTGATTAAACCGGATACGAATATAGATTTTGTCGGTAAGCGAACCATCGCGCTGGTGGTGTCGTTGCTGCTGATTGCGGTTGGGATTGTTTCTCTGATCAGTCAGGGGGGGCCTAATTACGGCATCGATTTCGCCGGCGGAACCCTGGTCCAGGTCCGATTTACTGAGCCGACCGGCGCCACCGCCATAAAAAAGGCGCTGGAAGGGATGGGTGCCGGGAGCCTGGTTGTTCAGCAATTCGGTGATGATGAGAATGAGTTCATGATCCGCATGGAAAATTCTTCATCAGAGCTGAAGGGCCTTGCGCTTGACGTGCGGAATCATCTGACCGCCACCTACGGTGTCGACAAGGTCGACGTGCGGCGCACCGAGATGGTCGGACCGCAGGTCGGCAGCGACCTGCGCATGAAGGGTCTCAAGGCCATCTTCTATGCGATGCTGGGCATTCTGGTCTACATCTCATGGCGCTTTGAGTTCCGTTTTGCGGTTGGTGCCATCGTTGCCCTGATTCACGATGTGGTGATCACCCTGGGCGTATTCAGCCTTTTCGGCAAGGAGATCGACCTGCCGATCATCGCCGCTTTCCTGGCCATTATCGGCTATTCGCTGAATGATACGATCATTGTATATGATCGTATCCGCGAGAATGTCGGTCGTTACAATAAGGAGAGTTTCGCCTTTATTGTCAACCGCAGCATCAACGATACCCTGTCGCGAACCATGTTGACCTCCGGGACGACCCTGTTGGTCGTGATGTCCCTATTCGTCCTGGGTGGCGGGGTTATCCATCACTTTGCCTTCGCCATGCTGATCGGTGTGCTGGTCGGTACTTATTCGTCGATTTTCGTTGCCAGCCCGATTCTGATATTCTGGGAGCAACGGAAGGCGAAACAAAGCTGAAAACCAACTCGATAGGGAGACCTGGATGAAGAAAGAAACCATTCTTTTTGCGGTTGTTGCATTGATTATCGGGGTGTTGGTCGGGGTTATTTTTACCAATGCGCGCAAGACAGAGCGTAGTCCCTCTGCCCCTGTGTCTTCTGCACCCTCTGTCAATGCCGGTCAGCAGATGACAATGCTTGAAGGAATCGTTGCTCGTGAGCCGACGAATCGAAACGCCTGGGTGCAGTTGGGTAACGCCTATTTCGACGCCAACCAACCGATGAAATCGATTGAGGCCTATGATAAAGCACTGGCAATCAATGCTAACGATCCGAATGTCCTGACCGATCAAGGGATTATGTTCCGTAAGGTTGGTTGGTTTGATAAGGCCATTACCGCTTTTGAGCAAGCGTCGAAAGTCGATGCGACTCATGCCCAGAGTCTGTTCAATCTGGGCGTTGTCTATCGTTACGATCTGCAGGATTTTGTCAAAGCCAAAGAAGTCTGGGAACGTTATTTGAAGATTAATCCCTCTGGACCCGGTGCCGATCAGGTTCGAGCAGAGCTTAATTTTATTAACAGTCAACCTGCTACCGGCGGTTAAGTAGATCCTTTCCCCTTGGGACGGCCAGCCTGCACAACAGGCTGGCCGTCCTTTTTTTGTCTCTAACGGAAATAGCCTCCAGCCATGTTTAGCCGTTTACTCTGCACACTTTTATTAGTCCTCAGTCTGACCTCATGCAGCCTGTTGCGGCCGCCAATGGGACAGATTCTGAAGGGGAACATTTATTGGCAGGGTGAGGTCCGCCTGCACGGTGATGTTGTTCTCGACGCCGGAGCCGAGCTGGTTATTGCGCCTGGTACCAGGGTGATCTTTGAAACTCCCCGCAGTGGTGAGGATCTCTATCGCGAACACCCTTATTTTACCGGTAGTGAATTGATTGTACGTGGGCGGCTGATAGCTCTCGGCACGGCCGAAGAGCCGATTGTTTTTATCGCCGCTGATCCTCTGGGTCAGGCCGGCAGTTGGGGCGGGATCAATATTGAAGACTCTCCCGAAGCCCATTTCTCCCATTGCCGTTTTGAACAGGCCGATAGTGCTCTTCACTCTCGCCAGTCCCGGGTGACGGTCGAACATTCAGTCTTTCGTAATAATCATGTGGGTGTGCGTTTTCACGACACCCGTCTGTTGGTTGAGAACAATCTGTTCGAGAATAATGGGACCGCCATCCGTTTTCATTTCGGCTCTCCGGTGATCTGCAATAACCTGATTCGCAATAACGGTAAGGGCCTGTTTATCTCTGCGGAACCGCGCGATTACCGCATCGAAAATAACAGGTTCATTGACAATTCTCCCTATCAGATCAGTCTTGGTGAAGGGGTTCGCCGGGCGGTTGATCTGCGCAACAATCATTGGAGTGAGCCGGCCGGCCCAGCGCTTGAAGAGCTCTTCTTCGATGGTCGGGCCGACGACTGGCTGGGTCGGATTGAATACCGGCCGGTTCGCAATCAGCCGATCGAGCTGGAGCTTTTGCATTGACTGCGGTTGAAAAACGCTGGGTCGAACGTCCGACTGATGCCGGACAGACGGCGATACTGGCGGCCGAACTCGGGTTGATGCCGTTAACCGCCCGAGTGTTGATCCATCGTGGCCTGTCAACGCCAGAGGTTGCGCATGGTTTTTTGCATGCCAAGCTGAAATCGCTGCCCGATCCCGATCTGCTGCCCGATATGGAGATTGCCGTCGCCCGGCTGGAACAAGCGCTGGTCAGGGGGGAGAGGATAGCCGTGCATGGCGATTATGATGTCGATGGCATCACCGGTACCGCCCTGCTGGTCGAGTCACTGCGTGCCTTCGGCGCCGCTGTCGAGTATCACATCCCCTCACGGATGACCGATGGCTATGGCCTTTCGGGCGAAGCGATCAACCGTGCGGCGCACGCGGGGTGTTCGGTCGTGCTGTCGGTTGATTGCGGTGTATCGGCACAGGTTGAGGCCGATCTGGCCAACGAGCTTGGACTCGACCTGATCGTCACCGACCATCACCAGCCACCGGAGCAATTACCTGCCTGTTTCGCACTGGTTAATCCACATTTACCGGGAAACCGTTTCCCCTGGCCTGATCTGGCCGGGGTCGGGGTGGCTTTCTTTCTGCTGCTGAGTCTGCGTCGCAGGCTGCGCGCCAATGGGTGGTTTTCGGAGCGTTCTGAGCCCGATCTGCGGCAGGGCCTTGATCTGGTTGCACTCGGCACCATCGCCGAGATGGTCCCCTTGGGGGGTGTTAATCGGATTCTGGTGCGTTTCGGCCTGCAATTACTTGATCAAGGGCAGCGGCCGGGGATTGCGGCTCTCAAGCGGGTTGCGGAAGTCACGAAGGTCACCTGCGGCACTGTCGGCTTTCGTTTGGCCCCGCGGCTCAATGCTGCCGGGCGTGTGGATGATGCAACACTGGGGGTGAAACTTATGCTCGGAGCGGGAGATGGGCCGATAGTTGAGCTGGCGGCACACCTGGATTGTTGTAACCGTGAACGACAACAGCTCGAAGAACTGACTCTTCATGAGGCGATCGCCGCGGTTGAAGAGGGTGGTTCCGGCAAGCACAGCCTGGTTTTGGCCGCCGAAGATTGGCATCCGGGAGTGATCGGCATTGTCGCCAGCCGACTGGTTGAACGTTATTATCGCCCGACGGTGATGATTGCCCTCGCTGACGGCGCAGGCAAGGGGTCGGCCCGTTCGGTTCATGGCTTCCACCTGTTTGCCGCCCTCGGCCGCGCAGCGAGTAGCCTCGATAGCTTTGGTGGTCATGCGGCCGCGGCCGGTCTGTCATTAAAGGCTGAGCGAGTCGATGATTTTCGCCATGATTTTGAGCGGATAGCCGCCGCAGAATTAAACGCCGATGATCTGATCCCGCGGCTTGAATACGATGGTGAGGTTGATCTGGCCGAATTGCAGATGTCAGCAGTCGTGCAGTTAGCCGAACTGGCTCCATTCGGCATAGGCAATCCCCAACCGTCGTTTGTCTGCCGTAACCTCGAACCGATCTCTCCACAGATTGTCGGCGAAAAACATCTACGCTTCAAGGTCTCATCTGGCGGTGTTCAGCTGGGCTGTATCGCCTTCGGTATGGCTGATCGATTCGATCAACTGCAGGGCCCGATTGATCTGCTGTTTCGTCCCGAGATCAACAGTTTTCGGGGTCGGGATTCCGTCCAGCTTCAGGTCGCAGACTTTCGCGCCAGCCTTGCCTAAGCGAGATTCCTGTTCGGCACATTATTGATTGTGATTTGGTTTCAGACCCGGATGTCGAGAATAGCTCCGCGCTGCAGATCGGGCTGGGGGGTCATCTGTCGATAGCTTGCGGCTACCAGCGAGG
>JAUXIR010000029.1 GCA_030620915.1 Geopsychrobacter sp.
GGCTCGACCCCCTCGGCCGGGCCGACGGTATCCATATGTGCCGATAGCAACAGGGGTTTACCCGGTTTGGTCCCGGCGATGCGAAAGATCAGATTATTACTCTGACTGCCGATCTGGTCAGCGGCCATATCCTCGACCAGGGTCGCACCCAACTGGGCAAAACGCCGACGCAGGTAGTCAGCCATTGCCGCTTCCTTGAATGAAGGGCTGTCGATAGCAGTCTGCTGCGCAAATTCCTGGCTGATTCTCTCGCTGTTGATCATGAATTTCTCCAATTGTGCTTTAATTTGTTGAGGGTCCAGAAGACCATCTTAGCCCTTTAACGACGGCCCGACAAGGGGAGTTGGGCTGGACAAAATGGCAATTTCTCTGCTATGGTTCTGGATTGTGATGTTGCTGACGCCTCGCAAGAGCTGGGGCCTGTGATTCGGTATTTTACGCCATGATAAAAAAAGTTCGTTACGATTATCAACCCCCTCGCTCAGCCCGGCGTCCCTCGATTCGCCGTGGCACGCGACGTTTTTACCCCGCCGTCCTTATTCTCGTCGCCCTGACTGTTGCCGGCCTGATCCTGTTCGGTCCCTCGGGCCCCGATCTCCAAGCTCGTACCGCGCCGGTTGAAATCAGCGCTCCTCAAGCGAAAATCAGGATACCGGTGCGTAACCGGGTTGATGCGGTCATCGCTGCCGGAGAAACCATCTCGTCCTTGCTGGGTGGTTATTTCACCCCTCAGGAAATTCATGACCTCGGTCAGCAGAGTAAGAAGGTCTTCTCTCTAACCCGCATCTGTGCCGGGCAGCCTTACCAGATCTGTACCTCCGACGATGAGTTTGAAAGCTTTACCTATGAGATTGATCGGGAAGAACAGTTGGTCATCCGCCGTGAAGCTGGGCAACTGCTGGGTGAACGGGTGCCGATTGAGTACGAAATCCGCACCCAGGTCGTTCGGGGCCGGGTTGAAAGCAGTCTGTTCGAAGCGGTGTCAAAGGCAGGTGAAACCTCTGCGCTGGCGACGGCTTTGGCCGATATTTTCGCCTGGGATATCGATTTTGTGCGCGACTTGCGCACCGGGGACACCTTTTCCGCCCTGGTCGAAAAACGCTTTCGCGAGGGACAACCCGCCGGATATAGTCGGGTGCTTGCCGCAGAATTTCGCAACAATGGCGAATTGTATCGCGCCTTTACCTATCAGGACGGAGAGCGGGTTGCCAGTTACTATGATGAAACCGGTCGCAGCGTACGCAAGGCCTTCTTGAAGGCGCCTCTTTCTTTCTCACGCATCTCCTCCGGCTTTACTCTGAAACGTTTCCACCCGATCACCAAAACCTGGAAGTCGCACCCGGCAATCGATTATGCCGCGTCACGTGGCACGCCGATTAAAACCGTCGGCGATGGCACCATTACCCGGATCGGTTACACCAAGGGGAATGGCAACTTCATCGAGATGCGCCATAACGGCACATACAAAACCATCTATCTGCATATGTCCAAGTTTGCTTCCGGGATGAAAAAGGGCAAGCGGATTTCTCAAGGGCAGGTGATCGGATATGTCGGTTCCACGGGTCTGGCCACTGGTCCACACCTCTGCTTCCGCATGTATCGCAATGGTTCGCCGGTGAACCCATCCAAGGTCAAGGCTCCCGCCGCCAAACCGGTATCAAAAGCCAATATGGCAGAGTTCAGACAACACACCCGGTCTCTGATCGCCCAGCTCGAAGGCCGAGAGGGGATTCATACGGCTTCTCTCAAGACTCCGGCCGACCATGGCCACATTCAAAACAACTGATGCATGGCTGGTGTGGACAGGCCCTTGAGGTCGATTTAAGCACTGGCCAAAGTTCTGTGCTACCACTCTCCATCACTATTCTGCGCCAAACCCTTGGTGGACGTGGCCTTGCCGGCCATCTTCTGCGGACCCGTTCTGCCAACCTTGCTCAGCCGACAATCTGCCTCGCCTGTGGCCCCTTCTGCGGCGCCGATATTCAGACCGCCGAGCGTCTGGTGGCCGTTTTCCGCTCGCCCTTAACCAGCGGGATCTTCGATAACAGCGCCGGTTGTAGTTTTGCTTCTGCTTTGAGGCAGGCTGGTTTTGATGCCTTGCTGCTGAAAGGGGAGGCCGCCGAGTTGAGCCACTTGCAGATTGACTGTGCAGGTGGCCGCTTGTTGTCGGCGCTCGATCTGGCCGGATTGGATACCGGGCAGACCCTCTTTGCCCTGGGAGATGTCCCATCTCTGGTGATCGGCCCGGCCGGAGAAAACCGAGTGCGCTTTGCTTCGGTTGTCGCCAGCGCCGGAGAGCCTCTGTCGCGCGGTGGTCTGGGCGCTGTTTTCGGGCGGATGAATCTTAAGGCCCTCAGTGCCGCAGGAGACAAGAAATACCCGCCGGCCGATGAACAGGCTTTTTTAACCGCAAAGGCCGATATCCAAAGGCTCTACCATGCCTCACCGTTTCTCTTGGGACCACTCGGAATCGGTGCTTGCGGCACCGCCGCACTGCTCGACCTGACCCAGGCCCGGAAAATGTTGCCGACCGCTAACTTTCGCCGGACAACCGATGTCCGTGCGGCTAATTTTTCTGCAGCGCAATTGAAGAAAAATGTTGGATTTAGCGCGGATCCCTGCCCCGGGTGTAAGATCGCTTGCCGCAAGCAAGATGCGGCGGGTGGATTGCCCGAATACGACAGCCTCGCTCATTTCAGTGCCCTGCTCGGCTTGAATGACCTGCCAATGGTCATTAGCGCCGATCGCGCCTGTCGGGTCCTCGGCCTGGATCCGGTTTCGACCGCCGTTATGCTTGCGGCCTATTTCGATGGCAGCAACAAACCGCTTGAGACTGAAGCCTTGACTGAGTTTATCGGACAAATCGCTAATCGATGCGGGGCAGGGGCTGCGCTGGCCGATGGCCTCAAGCTGTTCGTTGAAAATTCTGCAAGCAGCCAAGACATATTCTGTATCAAGGGCCTTGAGCTGCCCGCTTTTGATCCGCGTGGCGCCTATGGCCTTGCGCTGTCGATGGCGCTTTCTCCCTCTGGAGAGTATCGTCACGCCCAGGCTCATTTTCATGAACTGCTGCGCAAGCCGGTGCCGACCGAGCGTTTCTCCTTTGCCGGCAAGGCCCGCATCATTATGCAGTCCGAAGATGCCATCGCCGCCTGCGATTCACTCTGTATCTGTCGCCACACCCTGATTGCCGCCGGACTCGAAGAGTATGCGGCCTTGCTGACGGCGGTGACCGGACTCGATTTTGACGCGACCTCTCTTGCCGCGACGGGTCGGCAGACGATCCTGCGTGAGCGTTGGCTCAACCAGCAATACGGTTTCAGTGCGGATGATGATAGTCTGCCGGCGTTTTTCTTCGAAGCAGGGAGCAGCCAGGGCTCGAATCTCCCTGTTCCGGCCCTGAGCCGGCCGCAGTTTATGGCGGAACGCGATCGCTACTACCGTCTGCGTGGTTTGAATGAGAATGGTCATCTCCTAGAGCCTCCAGTGGAACCGCTATGATCGGGCAACTTAAATACTATCGGCAGAAGTTTCTTGATGATGCCCAGATCGATCCCGCCCGGTTGCTCTTACTGGCGCAGGATGATGAACCAATTTTTTGTGGCTGTGATGAGCTGCGTGAGCTGGGGGCGCAGATCCAGCAACAACTCGGCTCTACCTGTTTGATAATCGGGATGCCGCTGATCCCCTATGTCGAGCTGTTGCTGGCTTGCCTGCCAGGCTCGGCCGAGCGGGTGATTCCCCTCGATACCGAGACGCGCACCTTTCTGCACGATATTCCGCTGGTGCGTAAGGAGGAGCTGGCCCTGCGTGGTGCCGAAGCCGTGGTTGAACGACTCAGCCGGCGTAAGGGGGTGATTGTCGAGGGGCTTGGGCTGGTGGCCGCGGGTGCTTTAACCATCGAGCAGGGCTATGTCAATTTCTGCTCACTGCTCCATGCGACCACGGTTAAGGTTCTCCTCGACCTGCTGCGCGAACCGCTCCCCGCTCCCCGCTTGCTTGTTGGTTTTGAACCCTTGTGGGCACAATTACGAACTCCCTTGCCGATCCAGATAAGCGGGCTGGATCCCTTTGAGGTGCAAGATCAGACCGAGATTCTGGCGGCGATCGATACGGCCGGACGGCGCACGGTCGATTTGGGACTGGTCGATTCATTCTTTGGCAATATATCGGTGGCGGTTGATGGAGCGATCTATATCTCACAGACCGCGGCCAGCCTCGATCGACTGCCGGGCTGTGTCGATCTGGTGCTGGATGATGATTCGAGCTGTGTCGGACTCACCGCCTCGAGTGAACTGGCGGCGCATCGCGCTATTTTTTCTGCTTCAGGTGCGCGAACCATTCTCCATGGTCATCCGCGATTTTCAGTCATCCTGAGTCTGTTGTGCGAAGAGGAGTGTAAAACCGTCGACTGCTGGAAGGACTGTGATAGGGTTAGGGAGTTAAATGGCATCCCGCTGGTGGCTGGCGAGGTTGGTGCCGGTGGCTTGGCGCGTAACCTGCCGCCGGTTATTGGCCGCTCTCATCTGGCGCTGGTTTATGGTCACGGTCTATTCGCCGTTGGTCGGCATGATTTCTCACAGCCGCTAGCGGCAATGATCCATTTTGAAAATTGGTGTCGCGAGCATTATCAGCAGCGGCTAAAGCATAGATTCCTGACAAGAAACGAAAAAAATGAGTAATAACTCTCCGACGCCAGGGATCTCTGCACTCTCCGCCGATGCTGTAATCCAGCTGTCTAAGACTGCCCGCCGGCTCTTTCGGCAGAAAAAATATACCCAGGCACGAGATCTCTACGCTCAAGGCCTGGTCGCAGATTCGAACAACCCCTATCTGCTCTCCGGTCTTGGGGATGCCTGTCGTGAAGCGGGGAATTTCGATGAGGCAGAGCAGGCCTATCAAAGATTGCTCAGCCTCGAACCGGACAACCTTTTTGCCCTGCGTGGTCTGGGGGATTGCTTTAAGGGCAAGGGCCGCTTGGCGGAGGCGGTCCCACATTGGATGCGTTATCTGCGTCTACGCCCCGCTGATGTGCATGTGATGACCCGGCTTGCCGACGCCTTTAAGCATCTGGAGCGCAATGCGCAAGCCGAAGATCTCTATCGTAAAATACTCGAGATCGATTGCATGGATAGCTTTGCCCTGACTGGCTTAGCCGATCTTCTGCATCGCTCCGGGCGTGATTTCGAAGCGATTGCCTGTTATGAGAAGATACTGACCCTGAGGCATGATGTGCTGCATATCCTGACCATCGTTGGCAAGCTCTGTTGGCGGGTGTCAGATTTCGATAAAGCGAAACGCTTCTTCTTGAAGGCCCTCGATATCGATCCCGACAACCCCTATGCCCTCTATGGGCTCGGCAACTGCTACCGTTGGCAGCGTGATTTTGCGCAAGCCGTTGAAGTCTGGCAGCGGATTCTGGATCACAATGAAGGAACCATCGCCCTCTATACGCGGCTGGGTGATGCCTTCACCCATCTTGGCGACCTGTCATCTGCCGAACAGGCCTACCGCCAGGTCCTCGATCAGGGCTATGATCGTTTCGCCCAGATCGGTATGGTTAAGCTACTCTGCGATCAGGGTGATTTCAGTCGTGCCGTAGAGGAGCTCAATGACCTGCTGGCCAACGAGAAAGATCCCTGGCAGCAGATTGATGAATTGAGTCGACGATTTGTGCGTACCGGGCGGCGTGAGGCGATGCTCAAGTTTTACCATCACCTGCTCGATGCATCGGTTCCAAACTGTATCGACCCCGAACGGCTCAGGCAGCTTATCGAAAAACTCGAGGACTAGGGAATGAACTACCTCGCCCATCTCTACTTTTCCGATCCAGACCCGCTGGCTTGGGCCGGAAGCCTGATGGGCGATTTTGTCAAGGGACCAGTCAGCAGCGACCTTCCGCCGCAGCTTTCAAGGCACATCAAGTTACACCGTAGAATCGACAGCTATACCCGCGACAGCGAGCCGTTTCAGGATAGTCGCCGGCGCATCGACCCTCGTTTTCGTCACGGCCGCAGCGTGATGGTCGATGTCTTTTATGATCATCTGCTCGCCAGCCATTGGAGTGACTACCATTCCCAGTCTCTCGAAGGGTTCAGCCAGCAGGTCTATGCCGGCCTGTATGGAATTTTTGACCAGCTATCACCCGGCCTGCAGCGGATTCTTCCACATATGACAGAACGAAACTGGCTGTTGTCCTACCGCGAGGAGCGAGTGGTGCAGCGGGTGCTGCAGCGGCTCGAAGAACGGCTCGGGCATCGTTTGCCGCTGGGCGATGGCTATGGCGAACTAGCTCGTTTGCGCGACGAACTGGAATCAGATTTTATTCTATTTATGCCCCAGGCTGAGAGCTTTGTTTGTGAAGCAAGGGGACAGCTCGAAGATTCATGAGATTCTGCGGTCTTCTGGCAAGTTTCGAACATCTCCTGTCTCCGAGGACGGCTGGCAACATGAAATGCATTTGATCCTTGATGAACGGGAACGCGAGGGCTTGAACTGATTACAGCTCAGCGGGTAACGGCCAATCGTTCTCAAATCCGTCTGGATAGAAGTTCTCTTTGGTGCGATTGAAATAGCCGAACTGGATACGGGGAACTTCTTCTTTTATCCGGTCAAACATCTTCTTCATGCCGATGCCAGGTCCATCCGCACCCATCTTCTGCCAGTAGAGCAGGGGATCGATGGCGAGGTTGCGCATCTGGATCAGGTCGATTTTAGCACTGTCGACGAGTTTCAGCAGGGCTTCGATTTCATCTTCACGATCATTGATCCCGGGGAAAACCAGATAGTTCAACATGGTGAACAGGCCGTTATCTTTGGCCCGGTGGATTGAATCGATAACGTTGGCGAAGGTATAGCCGCGCGGTCGGTAGTAGGCGTTGTAGAATCTTTCCTGAACCGAGTTGATTGACACTCGGATCGAATCGATCCCTGCTTTGGATAGGCTGTCGATTGCTGCCGGAATAGAAGCGTTGGAATTGAAGTTGATCGTACCGCGAGCGGTCGCGCTGCGCATCTGGCGTACTGCGTCACAGATGGTGTCGGCCTGCAGAATTGGATCTCCCTCACAGCCTTGCCCGAATGAAACAATCGCGTTTTCAGCCGACTTGAGGTGTGGAATCGCAACCTCACACAATTCCTGGACAGTGGGGACAAAGGTGAGGCGTTCCTGGCTTGCGGGGCAGCACTCATTCTCGCCCTGTTCGGAGATGCAGCCGACGCAAGCGGCGTTGCAGGTTGGGGAACAGGGCAGGGGGGCTTCCCAACGGCCGAAAAAGAGATTCTTGGCGGCGAAGCAGTGGTAGTCGAGGGCGCAGCGGGAGAGTTGATCAATCAGTCGGTTGTCAGGTTGAGCCGCGACCCTGGCGCGGACCAGGGGCTCAAGCTGGCGGTCATCAAAATGCTCAGACTGCCACTGCTGGTTGCGGTCGACACGCGTCGCGGCAACGTAGAAGCGTTCCTCTTCGACACACCAGCCGACGGCGGTGTAGGACCAGAGGGTCAGATCGACCTTTTTGGCGGCATAATCGGCGGCCGGTAACAGGGTGCGAGTAAAGGCCGGGGTGACAAAGGCTGAGACCGCCTGTGCCGCTCCGCCGCCCCAGCTGTGCGGCAGCTCGGTAACGGTCCGCTCTTGGCCGGTTTTAAGGTCATAGCCGATCGGCGGGGTGCCGGGGATGGTGAAGAGGCGGCTTCCTGCCGGCAGCGGGATCAGTTCATCCTCCTGTGGACGGCAGATGCTCATGCCGTTCATACCCGCAAGCAGCAGATCCGGATGCTCAAAGACCTCGCCATTCTCATCGGCGACCAACGCCAGAATTGTTTTTTTCTTTGCCATGGTGAAACCCCTTATTTAAAAGTGCAGGGGAAGATAGCACATCTACACTTTTGACGGCAATCGCACAAAACTACTGCGAGACGCTCCAAACATGTTGTATCCTTGCCCGCATGCGCACTCTCTTAACGACACTCCATAGTAAATATATCCATCCGAGCCTGGCGCTCCCCTGTCTGGCCGCCTACTGCGGCCATGAATGCGGAGAGCTGCTGATTGACGAATACACCATTCATCAGCCCAAAGAGAACCTTTTGGCCCGCATCATCGCCTGCGAGCCCGATGTTGTCTGCTTTTCGGTCTATATCTGGAATCGTCAGTTGAGCCTGGTGTTGGCGGTCGCATTGAAAAAGGCTGTCCCCCATGTGCGGATCGTGCTGGGTGGACCCGAAGTCAGTTTCGAAGAGATCAGCTTCTTTGCGGGCGGTCTGGTCGATGCGCTTATCTGTGGTGAGGGTGAAATTCCGCTGCGCCATCTGCTGAAGGCCTGGCAGGGGAATCGAGAACCGGCCCCCTGTTCCGGCCTGCAATTGCCGGGGATGACAGCCGCTGCTGCCGGACAAAGTCTACTCGATCCCCTCGATATGCTGCCATCGCCTTTTGCCGCCAGCCTGGTCGATCTGAATCGCGGCTACGTCTACTATGAAAGCAGTCGTGGCTGCCCCTACAGCTGCAGCTTCTGCATGAGTGCCCTTGATGAACGGGTGCGGTCCTTCTCCATGACACGGATCCAGCAAGATCTTGCGCTGTTGATGCAGGCGCAGGTTGCTCAGATCAAGTTCGTCGACCGTACTTTTAACTATCATGCCGAACGCAGTCGCGAAATTATTAAATATATTTTGAAGAATAATCGTGGCAGCCATTTCCATTTCGAGGTTGGTGCCGATCTGCTCGATGAAACGACCTTGCAATTGCTTGAGACCGTACCGCCGGGGATGTTCCAGTTCGAGATCGGGGTCCAGACGACAAGCAGCGATACCCTCGGGCGGATTGGGCGTAAGACATCCCTCGAAAAGCTGGAGACAAATGTCCGGCGTTTGCTGCGTGCGGGGAATATCCATCTCCATCTCGATCTGATTGCCGGGCTGCCGGGCGAGTCGGTTGAGGACTTTTATACTTCGCTGCGCAGGGTCTTTGCGCTGGAACCACAGCATCTGCAGGTTGAGCTGGTAAAGCTTCTCCCCGGGGCTCCTTTGCGCCAGCAGGCAGAGAGTCTGGGCCTATGTTTCGACCCGTCTCCGCCTTACTCGGTGCTACGGACGCCGTATCTCGGTTTCGGCGAACTCGAGCAGATTCGCGGTGTCGGGCGTCTGCTCGATCTGCTGAACAACAGTGGACGCTTCAAGCATTTTCTGCGGACTGCCGATGCGATTTTTTTGGATCGGGTCGACCTCTATCGGCAATTGCGGGATTGGTGGCAGCGGGCGGGACTGTTTGACGAGCCGATCGGTTTGCGCCAGCAGTTTGAGGCTTTGCATCAATTTGTTAAAAGCCTTGCAGGCGATTTGCAACTGCGCGAGGCACTGGCCCGCGATTTCGCCCTGGTCGGACGCGTGGTGCCGGGGAAGTCTCCGACTTTCTTCAACTCTGATCTGACCGCAGAGGAGCAGCAGCGGGTTAAGCTGAGGGTCAAGCAGGAGCTGGAACTATCAGGCGCCGGCGAAAAGCTGCAGCACTTCGCGGCTGTGTTTGAAACCCTGTCTCAAACAGCCCCGCGAAGCCTGGTGCTTTATCTCTATCGCAGTCGTAGCGGGAAGAGCCCGACGGTCGAAGAAGTCATCCTGTAGGTAATCCTTTAATCCTGATTTTATTTACTCGCTCAGGCGGATGATCAGACCACTCAGAAAGCGCGGGTCGATCTCGGTCTCTTCGAGTTGGCAAAATTCTTCCTGCCAGATCTCCAGACAGTAGTCGGCAAAGGTACCGGTACCCGGGAGTTGAGTGTCCAGCTGAGTTCGGACCTGCTCCACGAGCTGTGGGTTGAGCCTGGCGTCTTGCACCACTAAGCGGTGCAGGGTGGGTAGCTCACTGGCGGCCAGAGGCTGCGGGGTGAAGTCCCCACCGAGTAATTGATTCGCCAGCGCCGTCAGGAACAGATCGGAAAGAGTCAAATCTGCTGCCGTTTCGATGTTGCAGCCGTGCAGGTCAAACGACTCAGTCTGGTTCAGGTCGACTAACAGCA
>JAUXIR010000110.1 GCA_030620915.1 Geopsychrobacter sp.
CTGCCGGTCATTTTGGGCCAGCGCTTTGCGGGCCAGCTGCAAGCGGCTATCCTGTCCGAGCGGTCCATTACGGAACAGGAAGCTCGCTTCACGCAGCAGTCCGCTATCGGTTTTTTCTTGCAGAATATGGTGAGCTCGTTGCAGTAAGCGTTGTTGATCATTGGCGCCAGGCAGGGCTTGATTGTAAAAGTAAAGGGCGCGCAACGGTTCATCGCGGCGCTCATAGGCGAGAGCCATCCCCTCATACAGGTATTGCTGGTCGGCAGGGGCAAAGGTCTGGTCGGCAACCTCCAGCAGTTGGGTGAGGCCGGAGTTATTTTCTCCTGCCATGATCAGGCTGTAGCCGATCAGCAAGTCAACTTCAATCGAACGTTCTGATTCGGCAACCCTTTCCAGGTAGAGCAGGGCATCGGCGAAACGACTCTGGGTCAGGAAAATTCGCCCGAGGTAGGTATAGGCTTTAAGGGCCAGGGCTGAATCGTGATGGCGCAGCACAAAGCTGCGAAAGCGCGACAATGCCAGCGACCGGGCACCGTTGCGGTATGCCGCTTCCGCGGCGGCAAAGGCCTCTTCGGCCGCCGCGCGTTGACCCACTGCTTGTTCAGTGGCGGCAAAGGGGACAACAGGCAGGCCGGTTATTGCCAGCGTGACCAGAATGATAAACCGAATCAGATAAGCTTTCATGCCGAGATCCGTTGGTAGGGTGTGACGGCTTGTCAGCCGAACAGTTCCTTCACCTTATCTAAAAAACCCTTGCCGAGCGGGTGGATATTCTCACCACTGACGGCGGCGAATTCTTCAAGCAGCTCGCGTTGGCGGGCATCGAGTTTGGTCGGGACTTCGACGCGCAGGATAACCATCTGGTCGCCACGTCCATAGCCCTGGAGAGAGACGATCCCCTTGCCGGTCAACTTGAAAATTTTACCACTCTGGGTACCGGTCGGGACCTTGAGAGAGACCTTCCCCTCGAGTGTCGGGACCTCGATCTCGCAGCCGAGAGCGGCCTGTACGAAGGATATCGGCACCTCGCAGATGACATCATGTCCTTCCCGTTCGAAGATGGGATGATCCTCAACCGTGATGACAACATAGAGATCGCCGGGGCGGCCACCCTGGCTCCCCGCTTCCCCTTCGCTGTTGAGTTTAAGCCGAGTGTCGGTTTCAACGCCAGCGGGAATTTTCAGAGACAGGCTGCGTTTCTTTTTGATCAGGCCTGAACCATGGCAGTCTGGACAGGGGTCGGCAATGATCTTGCCCTCCCCACGACAGTCTGGACAGGGTCTTGTCATGGTGAAAAAGCCCTGCTGGAAGCGAACCTGACCGGCTCCGCGACAGGTATTGCAGGACTGAACCCTGGTTCCTTTACGTGCGCCCGAGCCGTCGCAGCTCTCGCAAGTCTGTTTGCGTGGCAGTTGCAGGGTTTTTTCTGCACCGAAGGCGGCATCCTCAAAGGAGATCGTCAGGTTGTAGCGCAGGTCGTCACCGCGGCGACCACGACTGCTACCGCGTCTGGATCCGCCGCTGAAGACATCGCCGAAGATATCGCCGAAGATGTCTTCGAAGGGGGAACCACCGAAATCGAATCCGCCGCTTGAGAATCCGCCGCTATTCATCCCCGCATGACCATACTGGTCATAGATCGCGCGTTTCTGGCCGTCGGAAAGGACAGCGTAGGCTTCGCTCAACTCCTTGAACTTATCCTCAGCCGGTTTGTCACCTGGATTTTTGTCGGGGTGATATTTAATCGCCAGGCGACGATAGGCCTTCTTGATCTCGGTATCACTCGCATTGCGGTTGACGCCGAGTATTTCATAATAATCACGTTTAGACAAAATCAATGATTCCTGTAACAGCCCGGCAGCTGAGGCTGCCGGGCTGGTTATGGCTTAAATTGGACCCTTGTTCGGAGGTCCTTAAATGAGCGGGGTGCCGCTTATTTCTTATCGTCGGAGACGTCTTCAAATTCAGCATCGACCACGCCATCATCGGCGCTTGAATCGGAAGCATCGGCATCAGCCGAAGAATCGGCATACATGCTCTCAGCCAGCTTGTGCGATGCCTGAGCCAGGGCTTCAGATTTCTGCTGAATAATCGCACAATCATCGCCCTCCATGGCCGTCTTCAGCTCAGCCAGGGCCGCTTCGATATTCCCTTTGGTTTCGCTGTCGATCTTCTCGCTGTGTTCCTTGAGGGATTTTTCCGTGGTATAGATCAGGCCGTCAGCCTGGTTGCGGGCCTCAATCAGTTCGCGTTTTTTCTGATCATCGGCGGCATGGGCTTCGGCTTCGGTGACCATGCGATCGATCTCCTCTTGAGAGAGGCCGCTCGAGGCGGTTATCTGGATCGATTGCTCCTTGCCGGTGCCCAGATCCTTGGCGGAGACATGCAGAATGCCGTTGGCATCGATATCGAAAGTGACTTCGATCTGTGGCACGCCACGCGGTGCTGCCGGAAGACCGACCAGTTCAAAGTTACCGATGGTCTTATTGTCGACCGACATTTCGCGCTCGCCCTGCAGAACATGCACGGAAACGGCGGGCTGGTTATCGGCAGCGGTCGAGAAAACCTGACTCTTCTTGCAGGGGACGGTGGTATTTTTTTCGATCAGCTTGGTCATGACGCCACCCAAGGTCTCGATGCCCAGCGATAGCGGTGTCACGTCCAGCAGCAGGACATCCTTGACTTCCCCGGTGAGGACCCCGCCCTGAATGGCAGCGCCGATGGCAACGACCTCGTCCGGATTGACACCCTTGCTCGGATCCTTGCCGAAGATCTCTTTGACCTTCTGTTGCACGATCGGCATGCGTGACATACCGCCGACCAGCAGGACTTCATCGACGTCGCTGGCCGAAAGACCGGCATCCTTGATCGCCGTGCGGCAGGGTCCGATAAGCTTGTCGATCAGATCGGAACAGATGCTTTCGAGTTTGGCGCGAGAAAGCTTGATGTTGAGGTGCTTCGGGCCGCTCTGGTCAGCCGTGATGAACGGCAGGTTGATATCGGTCTCCATCGACGAGGAGAGTTCGATCTTGGCTTTCTCGGCACCCTCTTTGAGGCGCTGCAGGGCCATTTTGTCGTTGCGCAGATTGATTCCCTGATCTTTCTTGAATTCATCCGCGATGTAATCGATGATCCGCTGATCGAAGTCTTCGCCACCTAAGAAGGTATCCCCGTTGGTCGATTTGACTTCGAATACGCCGTCGCCGAGTTCCAGGATTGAAACATCGAAGGTGCCACCACCCAGGTCAAAGACCGCGATGGTCATCTCCTCTTTTTTGTCGAGCCCGTAAGCCAGTGCGGCTGCAGTCGGCTCGTTGATGATCCGCTGAATATTCAGGCCGGCGATCTTGCCGGCATCCTTGGTTGCTTGACGCTGCGAGTCGTTGAAGTAGGCCGGTACGGTGATGACTGCGTCAGTCACGTCTTCGCCCAGATAGTCCTCAGCGGTCTGCTTCATCTTCTGCAGGATCATCGCCGAGATTTCCTGCGGGCTGTACTGCTTGTCGCGCGCCTCGACCCAGGCATCGCCATTGTCGGCCTTGATAATCGTAAACGGGCTGATCTCCTGGTCTTTTTTGACCTGCTCGGTGTCGTACTTACGTCCGATCAGCCGTTTGATGGCAAACAGGGTATTCTCGGGGTTGGTGACGGCCTGACGCTTGGCTTGCTGGCCGACCAGACGCTCACCACTCTCGGAGATGGCGACCATCGAAGGCGTCGTCCGCGCGCCTTCTGAGTTAGCGATGACAACCGGTTCGCCCCCTTCCATAACCGACACACACGAGTTGGTGGTGCCGAGATCGATTCCGATAACTTTAGCCATGATTCTTCTCCTTAAGTTCTATTTCGGGCCTTGCGGCCTGTGATTTATGGGTTGACCCGGTTATTCGCCGCTGTCTTCAGCAGGTGCGGGGGTCTCGTCGTCTTCAGTAGCAGCCTGTGGTGGCTTGGCGACCATGACCATCGCCGGACGCAACAGACGGCTGTTCAGCAGGTAGCCTTTTTGTAATTCCTTGGCAACGTGGTTGGCCGGCACTTCATCGGTTTCGAGCTGGCCCACTGCTTGATGGTGAGCAGGGTCGAACGGCTCACCCGGCGATGAAATAGATTCAACCCCGAATTTCTGCATCACGCCGGTGAACTGGGAGAGGGTCATTTGCACCCCTTCCAGCAGTCCGCCGCCGTCTTCTTGAGTCGCGGCATGTTCAATCGCACGTTCAAGGTTGTCGATAACCGGCAGGATCTCGCGCAGAATATTTTCATTGCCGAACTTGGCGATGTCTTCCTTCTCACGCTGATTGCGCTTGCGCAGGTTATCCATCTCAGCCAGCGCCCGCAGATAGAGTTCTTGCTTGTTGCGTGCCTCTTCCTGCGCGCTTTCCAGTTCCTCGGCAAGGCTATCCGTTTCGCTAACCACCTCTGTGAGCTCTTCCTGCAACTCTTCGGGAATCTCAATCTCTGGCCCGAGATTGCTGGTCAATTCATCAATCTCTGCAAGTTCTTCTGCCGTTAATTTTTCTTTGACGTTCTCTTTTTTCTTTTTAGCCACCTTCTGTGAGCTCCTTTTTCAAGATTCTCGATCGAGAAGACGACCGACAAGGCTGGCCGTAAAATCGACGATCGGGATAACCTGCGAATAATTCATACGAACCGGCCCGATGACACCGAGGGTTCCGACAGCACCTTTTTGGCCGGAGAAGGGGGCGGTGATCAGGCTGCAGCCTTCGATCTTGGCGTCTGATGACTGGCTGCCAATAAAGATCTGTACCCCGCCGGCCGATTGACTGCTGTCGAGTAGTTCGATCAGTTGTTGTTTGCTTTCCAGGGTTCGCATGATCTTCATCATCGAGTCATGCGAGGTGAAATCGGGTTGTTCAAGCATGCGTGAGGTGCCGGCAACATAGACCTGTTCGGCAACATCTCCTTGCAGGGCCTTATCTGAAAGTTCAAAGGCCTGTTTCTGCAATTTATTCAGGCGCGTTTTTTCCTCTCGCAGTTCGACGGCGATTCTCTCACGCACCTGGGTGATAGTCATCCCGGGCAGTTGGTGGTTCAAGTAGTTGGTGATCGATTCGAGTTCGCGTTGACTGAAGTCGATTCCAGGTTCGATCACCTTGTTTTGAATCAGGCCTGATTCAGAAACGAAAATTACCAGCAGACGCCCCTGGGACAGGCGCACAAATTCGATCTGGCGAAAGATCGTCGAATTGAAACGCGGCGCCATGACCAGGCCGGTATATTTTGAAATACCGGAGAGCAGGTTGCCGACCTCTTGCATGACTTCTTCCATGCTCTTGCCGGCAAAACGAGAACTATCTTCGAGGCTGTGGCGGAATTCCTCAGGCAGGTCGCGCACCTGCAGCAGCGATTCAACGTAGTATTGATAGCCCTTATCGGTTGGAATCCGTCCGGCAGACGTGTGTGGTGAGGCAAGAAAACCCATCTCTTCAAGGTCAGCCATCACATTGCGCACCGTGGCCGGAGACAGGTCGAAAGCATGCCGCTTGGTGATGGCACGGCTGCCGATCGGTTCAGCCGTATGGATATAGTCCTCGACAATCGCTTCGAGGATGTTTTGACTGCGCTCGTTTAATGGTGCATCCATCTTGTGACCACCCACCTAAAAGGGGCTTAAAACAACATTAGCACTCAACGCGAGTGAGTGCTAATGGAGGGTACCAATCGCTCCAATTTTTGTCAAGCCGATATGATCGTGTTCGAATTAAAGGAAATGGCTGATGAGATGATCGTAGAGCAACCAGCCCTCTGGGGTAAAAAAATAATGGTTATGCTTGAGTTGCAGCTGGAAGCGGAGAGAATCGAGAGCCTGAGGAAAGGCCTCTTCCAGAGAGATACCGAATCGCTGGGCAAAGGCTGTCCGGTCAATGCCGTCTCTGGTGCGTAAGGCCAGGTAGAGGGTTTCGGCCATGGCCTGTTGCCGGTTGAACCCTTCGAGA